>CAYZUV010000079.1:0-10039 GCA_964481245.1 uncultured Pseudomonadales bacterium | reverse complement strand
CTTGAATCGCAACGCCCGCTGGCGCGGCACGGGTCGCAAATCGCTTGAGACCGGTTGCCGCATCTATTTCAATGGCCATGTTTGCACCTCGCGTTAAGCACTCTCTGTTTCCAATCTACGATCATTACAACCTTTAGCTCCAAGTATCAAATCGAAGAATCTCTTCGACGGGCTTGCGCGTGACGGGTCCAAAGCGTCCAAGCGGGTATCCGACGGGAATCAGACAAATGGCACCCATGGTCTCAGGCAAGTGAAGGACTTTCGCGACTGCATCTTGATCAATGAGCGCGAGTGTCGTGGGCGCAGCACCCAGCCCCATGGCTCTCGCTGCCAAGAGCAGGTTCTGCACACCCGGCCAAATTGAACCCCCTGCTCGACCCAGCACCATTGGATCTCTTTTTGTACCCAATTCCATACAGGCGATGATCAATGCAGGGATTTCATGCATGTGCTCAACCTGCCAGAGGACCGCGTCCATCATCTTCCGTCGACGATCAACACTCTGGTGCGAAAGCGGCTCAATATTATCCATTTGCGGAGCAAGATAACCTTCGACCCCGGCTCGATTAAGCGCTGCAAGTTCGGCTTTGACCGATGCATCACGCACAATCAACCAACGACCATTCTGCAAGTTCGACCCTGATGGCGCTTGATTGGCAGCATCCACAAGCTTGATGAGCATGTCCTCTGGGACGGGCTTTGTATCCAGTCTTCGCATCGCGCGACAGGTATACATCGCATCAAATAATCCCATTTCTTCCATTTTGGTCTCCTTGCTTTTTATCCCTGCACATTTACTCGCTCATACTCGCTCACGGCGGTTTCGGCATGATCTGGGCGCCCCTTGGGCATCATTCACTATCTGCCTCTCATCAATCAACCTTGGATCAATCACCCTCAGATCCATCAACCTGCGCTGCCTCGGACCCTCTGACCTGGGCAGAAGGCCAGCACACCTGATGGACTCAAACTTACCCATGCTTTCAACCGCGAGACAACCGGTCGCTTGAGCACGCTCTGGTAAGGGATCGGTTCCTTAAGCTTGGTTTATCTGAACGCTTTTCTTTCATTCCCAACGCCCTAGGCAATGCAAAAAAAGCTTTTCAATGATTCGCATTGAAAGCTACCGCCTTGTCGGCGCGCACCCACTCGGTCCTGCTGGTGGGTCGAGCCCGATACTTTGTAAGCCAAAGCGCCCCTGATAACTGAGGCCCTAGGTTGGGCCGTGCGGTTAGCGGCCCTCCACTCGCCTGGTAATCAGGCAGTTCCATCAATTAAATCGAGTCACGGCGAAAGGCGCGAGATCATGCTGAGTTCCCCGCCTCCCCGCCCAATCGGCAATGACACTCGCCGTCCAGGGCGCGAGCGTCATCCCCACATGGCCATGTCCCACCGCGCAAAATATCCGTGCATCACTGGGCGCAGGTCCGATGAGCGGGAGACTGTCGGGCGTGGATGGTCGATGGCCCATCCAGCGCCCATCAGGCGGTCCAATGTCTGGAAACCAAGATTGCATGGCCGATGCCATCGCAGCCCATCGATGCTCCGAGGGCGGCGCATCAATTCCCCCTAACTCCACGGTTCCAGCCGCCCGAAGTCGACCATTCATTGGGCTGAGATAAAAGCCTTTTTCCAGCGGGCAGACTGGGCGACCTAACGACGGGGCTTTTCTATATTCAAGATGGTAACCGCGCTCGGCAATCAGCGGCGCTCGAACGCCGACCGAATTAAGAAACGCGAGACTATGAGCACCCGCAGCCACCACGACTTGACGATAGAGTAATTTCTGGCCATCCGCCTGGGTTATCGTTACTCCGCGAGGCGTGGAATTGATCGCGACCACTCGGTCCGTCACCCACGACGCATTACACTGTGTGATCGCGCGCGCGATGCACTGGCTAACTCGCAATGGATCGCTCAACGACGACGCATCAGGGAAGTACACACCACCGGCGAACCGCCCACTCAAGCTCGGTTCTAATTGACCCAGTTCATCTTGAGACAGGACAACCGCCTGAACACCATATTGGGTTCTCGAGCGCGCATCTTGCTCCGCCTGTCTTCGCTGGGCGGCTCGATTAAATACGTACAGGCAACCGCTTCGCTGGAATAGCTCACGCGCGTCAACACGATCAACAAGCGCATCCCAAAGTTCCGAAGCATCCAAGATGACACTGGCAAGGGCTCGCTTCAACTTGGTTTGATGCCAGGGTAAACAAGCCTGAATAAATTGGCCAAGCCAAGGGAGCACGGAGAGCAATCCGCCAGGTTCAATAGCGAGTGGTCCGCGACGCTGAAACAACAAGGAAGGGCCGGTGAGCAGCAGCCGGGGCTCAGCCAGCGGATGGACGCCGTAGTTAGCGATCACCCCTGCGTTGCCCATGGAGGCACCCTGTCCTGGCGGGTTTGGATCAAAGAGTGTGACGGTTCTCCCCTCATCGGCAAGGGCCAAAGCCGCAGTCAAACCGATGATGCCAGCGCCAATGATCGCGATATCGCCCTCTGTTTCTCTCATTCTGGTT
The DNA here is from genome assembly GCA_964481245.1 of uncultured Pseudomonadales bacterium. Lineage (GTDB taxonomy): Bacteria > Pseudomonadota > Gammaproteobacteria > Pseudomonadales > Azotimanducaceae > UBA9926. Next base: position 7,517 of record CAYZUV010000079.1, on the reverse strand, counting down.
CACCCACTCATCGCTCGGCGCCGCGCCTCTCAACAATAAACGAAGACTCCGACTCGACGACGAGAGCCCGCCCCGATTCCAACTAGAGGTTGAAATCTAGAGTTAATATTTGGTAGTTCGTCATCAGACGTAACCCAACAGCTAACCCTTCATCCACTTGTATAGGCTAAGTTACCTGCCGGAAACGCAGCGCACTCTCGACTGCGCGGAGTCAGGCATTCACGGAGAGGATGGCAGATTTCGATCGTAATTGCTTTGGACCCGTGCTGAGTCATTAGAAGCGACCCGGTGATCTGACGGCAAGGCCTTCGCCCATGCCTTTACCCACGTATGCATCCATCAGATGATAGACCAATGACTCAAGCAATCCTCAACTTTAATTTTGGCGCCATGACGCCAGAACATTTTCTGGAAGCCTACTGGCAAACGGAACCTTACTTGTTCAAACAAGCGCTGCCCGGCGTCGAACACCTGCTAACACCTCAAGCCCTCAGCGAATTGAGTCGCAATGACGAAGTGGAATCGCGACTGATTTCTCAAGTCGACGCCAGCTGGCAACTCGAGGATGGACCTATCGACCACCTCGATGAGCGCCTTGCGCGACCACGGCAGGCGTTGCTCGTGCAATCGGTCGATCTCTGGCACCAAGGTGTTTCAGCGCTCAAACGCCAATTTTCGTTCCTACCGAGTTGGCGCGTCGATGACGTCATGGTGAGTTACGCGACGCACCAGGGCGGCGTTGGACCTCACTTTGATTATTACGATGTTTTTCTCATTCAGGGGGCTGGTCAAAGAACCTGGGCGCTCGGGGATCTATGCGATGAGACAACGTCGCTCGTTCCCGGGGCACCGTTGAAGATCCTCTCTGACTTTGAAGCCAGAACTTGCTACACACTAGAAGCCGGCGACGTACTTTATTTGCCGCCGCGAATTGCCCATTGTGGAGAAGCGATCGACCAAGCGATGACCTTTTCGATCGGCTTCCGATCTCCCACGGTAGCGGAATTATTTGACGATCTCGCCACCGATCTATTGGCTCTGCCGACTTCTGCCCATTATCGGGACCCACCGCTAAAGCACGGCGCGGATCCTTTGGATATTCCAGAATCAGTGATCGATGACTTACAGGCCTTACTGCACTCGGTGGTGGATGACCGCTCGCGGCTGGCCGACTGGTTCGCGCGGTATATGACCATGCCACGATATCCCGAGCTCGACACGTTAGTGCCCGAGCACCGGGTGGCGCGCTACCAAGGCACATCCTACGTCAACGGATTTCGGGAGGACGATGCTTAACCACGAGGGAAGCTGATGAGCGAATACTCAAGAAACACCGGTCGGCGCTAAAAGTGTTCAGTAGCGGGTGACCACAACGTTAAGATGGCTGATCCCATGAATGAAGTTGGATCTCACACGCACTTCCTGCTCCGTGACCTCAATCGCCTTGAATCGCTCGAGAATTTCTTCCCAAAGTACCCGAAGCTGCATTTCTGCCAATCGATTCCCGAGGCAACGATGGATGCCGAAACCAAACGAAAGATGTCGCCTGGGTTGACCACGGCCCACCACCAGCGTTTCGGGATCGTCAATGACTGACTCATCTCGGTTACCAGAGATGTACCACATCACAACCTTGTCACCGGCTTTGATGGACTGCCCCTTAAGTTCGATATCTTGAGTCGCTATTCGACGCATGTGCGCCAGCGGCGTTTGCCATCGGATCACTTCGGGAACGAAGCCATGAATAAGCGTTCGATCTTCTTGCAATGCTTTCAGCCCTTGCGGGTTTTTAGAGAGCCCAAGCACCCCGCCTGAAATCGAGTTTCTGGTGGTGTCATTGCCACCGATAATCAGAAGAATCAAATTTCCCATGTACTCCATGGCGTCCATCTTCTGCATCCGCGGATCATTCGCCATCAGCGTAATGAAATCTGGGTGCTCCGCCGGATCACGCGATTTTCGCTCTTGCCAAAGGGTGTTGAAAACATCGAGCATTTCGAACATCCCAGCCCGGCGGTCTTCGTCGGGCATAGACCCACCGACTGCCTCGCTTGAGGTTGCAAGATCAGACCAAGCAGTCAAACGCCGACGCTCTTCAAACGGGAAATCAAACAAGGTTGCGAGCATCTGCGTCGTGAGCTCAATGGATACTTTGTCTACCCAGTTGAACGGGGTTCCCTCTGGCAGATCATCGAGCAATTGTCGCACCCGCTGGCGAATCAAGGGTTCCATTTTTTGCAACTGCGTGGGCGCCACCGCAGGCGTCACCGACATACGCTGTGCGTCATGCTTCGGCGGGTCCATAGAGATGAAATTAGGAGCCTCAAAGTCCGGTTTACGATCACCGATACTCACGCCGCCCACAGAGGAGAACGCTTCATGATTGCTGTCCACGGCCATGATGTCTTCGAACCGTGTCACCGACCAAAACGGGCCGAACGCGCTATCGGCGCAATAGTGAATGGGGGCTTCGTTTCGAAGTCGAGCAAAGACCGGACGCCAAATATCCGCCTCGTAAAGCCCAGGGTCTGATACATCGATCGCCTCAATGGGCCTCGACAACTGATCGTCTACACTCATCATCATTCCACCTCATACAGATCACTTGCCGCTGACTCTGTCGTTCGCCCAAGCCCAGAAAATGCGCTCTCATCGCCAACTGCGTCAGTCCACGTTTTCGATTAGAGAGAAGAACTCTCTATCAAACCCCTTGGTGACAAACGCTTAGTCACGAACCCCTGGTGACTAACCTTTAGTCAACGTCTGAAGGTTCGTCTCTTATCAACTCCCACCATTAATCAACATGGTCTGACCGGTCATCCAAGACGAGGCTTGGCTTGCAAGATAAACCACTGCAGGGGAAATATCCTCTGGTGCCCCCAACCTGCCAAGCGGAATGTTGAGCCGCTCACCCATCTTGGGCAAATCCTCTTCTTTGAGATCCAAAAACTCCATAAAGACCTCGGTGGGAATCGGGCCGGGTGAGATACCATTCACCCGGATCCCATACCTTGCGAGTTCTACTGCCAGGGTTTGGGTGAGGTTATTCACGCCGCTTTTGGCAACGGCGTAAGGCCCATTGAACGGGGACGCCCGATTGGCCGTTTGCGATGAAATATTGATGATCGTGCCGCCCTTTTTCGACGCTTTCATCACACGAGCCGCAGCCTGCGCGCCACTCCAGACGGCCTTTAGGTTGAGATTAAGCTGAAAATCCCATTGGCGTTCGGGCATCTCTAGCAACGTTCGGGCGACTCGATCGTCTGCGCCACCGGCATTGCTGACCCAACAGGTCAGACCACCCATCGCCTTTTCTGTTTCTTGAGCGAGAGACTCGACCTGCGCCATATCCATCACGTCGCATGTCACAGCCAGCGCTCTGCGGCCAAGCGCCTCGATGCGTTCGGCCACCCGTTCAATTTCATTGGTCCGCCTCGCGGCAACCACCACATCCGCCCCAGCTTCCGCCAATCCGACTGCAATGGCTTCTCCGATCCCTCGGCCCGCACCCGTGACCACAGCCACCTGACCGTCTAAATTAAATTGCTCAATAATCGACACCTAACGCTTCCTCTTTTTAGTATCTGGGTTATTTGAATCAGGGCGCATGCTCCAACAAGGCGCCGACACAAGTCATATCATTCTAGGGGTCGCCACCCCTATGAACAACCAAGTCATCATCCGTTGGGCGTGTGCGTCATCAGAAAGGCTTTCGCATCGATCGCCGTCTTTGCGCCATCGGATTTCCAATCCTCGATCATTCTTGAATGAGTGGCGATGGCTTCGATACGGTTCGACACCGTCGCTGGGTGGTATTGGTCATCCCCCTTTAGAATCAGCAGAGGGTGCGGTAAGCCTGCGATCACCTCATAGCTCACGCTGAAGACGGCCTCATGGTCGTACAGATTGGCTCGAAACTGATTCAGATCCGCTTGCGCCAGGTCTGGCCGCGCCGCCTGTTGATCACCCGCCCAACCATCAAACATGGCGTAGAAGACCTCTCGATTCTGATCAAACCCGATGGTCTGCTGAATGACTGCGGCAGCGACACGATCTGGTGCGCGCGCCATCAAATTAAATGCGAACGCACCCCCTATACAGCCCCCTACCAGGTGACATTGATCAATCGACAAAGCGTCGAGTAAGCGTAAGTGATCGTCTGTATAGGTATCCCAGTTATCCTCCGCTCTTATGGGCGCGCGAGACTGCCCGGCGTTTCTTTGATCCATTGCGATCACCTGAAACTCTGGCGCGAGCGCTACCCGTGGATCCCAGGGCGAGTTCTGCCAGAATGCCGCCTCTGATCGCATTCCGCCCGGCGCGAGCAGTAAGACAGGAAAGCCCTCACCCAACAGTTCGTAATGAATGTCGATACCGTTTTCACTCAACCAAGCCATGGTTCACCTCCCTCGCACGTTCTAGTCATTGCCTCGTGCCATATTCATCAGTTGATATTTCCCTTATCGCGCTAGGCGGCGGTTCGAGCACTTGGTTCAGGCTTCACTGATGTCAATTGGCCCCCTGCCTCTGATCTTCTATATTGTGCGAGCGCAGTCCGATTGTGCGAACTCAGCCCGTCGAACACCGAAATACCAAGTCCGTCTTGCACAAATCTCGCGTACCGCCCCGCGCTCGCGACCATTCCCTTCAGCGCTTCCTATCCTCCGACCGCGACTTCTGTTAACACTTTTTCACCTCGGTAAAGCGCGAGCGCCTGAGCGTCATCTGTTTGGCCAATATGCAGGTCATCATCCCAGAAAATCGGCCGACGAAAAAAAATCGTCCAATCTAACCGCTGGCCTGGTTGCCAAAAGGCTTGCGTCAGGTAGTGGACACCCTGCCCGCCCCCGATAATTGGCGCCCTGAAACCCGCCGCGATCGCGGCATCTTCTTCATAATGGATCGCATTGCCTTCCCGGGAATAGTTCAATGTCTGCTCGGGTTCAAGCTTTACGTATTGCACCTGGTTCAGCGATTCAGTAGAAGCAACGATAGGTGGCGGACGATCGCCGGCGCCAGGACCAGCGACCTTCTGGTTCGATTTCCGCTTGAGGGGTTTCAGGGATTCTCGAGGCACCGAGACGAGCAACTCGCCATCTAGCGACTCAAAGTAAACATGGGTCGCCACTCTAAGCCCCCTTGGCACTTCGGTCACCGATTCAATATGGCCTTTGACCTGCATCGGCTCGTCGATCCTTGGGGCTCGGTGCACCACCAAACGGGTCAGCATATTCACGTTACCCTCAGCACTGATCCCGCTCTCGATTCCAGCATGAATACCGAGACCAATAAAGAACGCAGGGTCAACCCAACCGTTAAGCAGGTTGGCATCGATCGCCAAGGCACCCAGCTTCGACCGCTGATCGTCAGACGCGACGATCACACGCTGCGTTCTGAGTTGAAACCCTGGGCTGGGGTCCACCCACACTTTGCCTTCGGTCATAACTCCCTCCTCGATCATTTCGCCACGTCTAAATCCCAATCACCATTCACGAACTGGCACTTTCCCCCTCTGGCCAAAAGCCATGGGCGCCCCGCCTGCTTCGGCCCAAATCGATCTCAACTGCGACAACCGCGAGAGCAGATCTTCTATTCCCTAGCCGACTCGTCAATCGAACTGGGCACGCATGGCCAATCGAGCGAGTGACTCTCGAGCGTCTCCTACGCCGTCGACGCGCGATGAAACGACGCCGAACCTACGCGACTTCAAAAGTAATCTGTCCCCCACGCGTTGCCATACGTCACTTGTTCTGCAGGCAAGCGGTCGGCAGGCTTTAGCCTCGCGTTTAACACATAGGCTGCAGGGAACATCACCGTTTGAGTGACGCCATCCGGGATTGCCAGAACCGCAGCGATGTCTTCGGCACGCGCATTCAACAGTGACGTCCAGGTCGTACCAATGCCCCGGCCCCGAAGGGCGAGCATCAATGACCATGCGGCAGGCAATATCGACCCATAAAACCCAATTTGGCCCCCTTGATCGGGGGGTGGCTCGCCAATGGCACACACAAAGATAAGCGCCGGCATGTCTGGCAGATGCGAGATCAGTGCCCGATGAGTCGCCTTCATCGGCATACCGCGAGCCTCAAGTAACGCCTCTAGCACTGTCTGATAGATGCTGGCGATCGCCGCTTTACGCTTCGCCTCGGTGACCACCAAAAACCGCCAATTCTCGCCCATCAGGCCTGTGGGCGCTTGCACCGCTACATCAATTGCGGCTCGCAAATCCTCGGGATCGATCTCACGACCGAGATCTAAATGCTTCCGAACAGACCTGGCAGTACGGAGTAATTGCTCATAGTCACTAAAACGAGGGTCAGCAGTGTCGATCATGCGTCTTAGGTCGTCGCTAGAACGACAGCGGCAAGATCAGATGATTTCGAAACATCCGGTCTCGATGCTCCAGCACGATCGGGTCGAAGGCGCTCAATCGGGTGGCGGGCAATTGATAGGTCTGACGCAATCGATCCGGCATCGGATTGATCTCATCGGGCATGGGCGCAAGCAGATTGGAAAAATAGGCCCAATAAATATCGGCAGCCGAGAATTGGTCTCCGACGAGAAATCCGCTGGTTGAACTCTTCAAATCCTGCGCTAACGCGACGAGGAAGTCGTCAGCTTTACTCAGCGCCGAGGCCATAATCTCTGCGTGGTAGCCATAATCTTTAAACATAGGATTAGCAGCTTGCGCAGCTCCATCCATCTGATTGGCCCAGGTATCAAACATCACCATCCGGCATTGCCACGCGAAACCTTGCTCTCCGGCTATTTCATTGATGAGCCCGACCATTCTGATGCGATGCTCCCGATTTGCTGGGATCAGACTTGGCCCCTCACCCAATCGCTCAGCAAGCTCCAAAATTTCCATCGCTCGAACTCTGGGGGCTTCGTCATTAAACACCGCAACTGGCGCATTTCGGTGCCCAGTCCATTCGACCAACGCCTCGTTCGCCTGCCCGCCCACTTGGCGCACCGGATGGAATGGCACGCGATGATGATTAAAAAGCGCTTTGGCCGCCTCGCTCCAGGGGCCCGGAACGCCTGCGGTAAGCGCCAGACGAAGTCCTGGAAGCGGTTTTGCTTCCTCTACAGAAAGATAGTCCATCAAGACAGGTCTCATAGAATCTAAGCTTCACTATGCAAAAGGTCACCATCGGTGTCTACCCGAATCCACCCACTGACCCGCCGGTTTTCGAGGCTCGGCAAATCCAGAGCCACGGATTATTCGCTCGATGGTCGCGGCTTCCCGTTCGGATCGCGCCGCCAACGCATCAGATTGAGTCATTTAAAATCCCAGATCCGTTTGGGTTCTACGTGCCTGACCACGCTGCCGCTGAGACTGACTTGAGACGACGCCGATGAGCGAATGTTTCAGGTTCCAATCGAGATTTCAGTTTTTTCGCCCCTTGATTGGGTGTATCCCTATGCTAAGCGCGGACAGTATTGCCCTTTTTCAAACTCCAGATGGCTCAAACTGTCGGTGGCTCACCCTCGGTCGGTGCCAGAGCCGGCTCCGC
>CAYZUV010000078.1:0-10051 GCA_964481245.1 uncultured Pseudomonadales bacterium | reverse complement strand
TCGGGCATGGCGGCCCTGAGTCAAGGCGACCCGCTTATGCCCCGGTCATTCACGCGGAAGCTGGACTCATTCACCGATCCGCAGATGAAGCCGAAGGCGCAGGTCGAGGGCGATTTTTTCAAGACCTTCCATTGTCTGTCGCTGACACCAATGCCTCACTCCACGGACTGGTGGGGCTACTTGCCGCAGTCATTCATCGTGAGAAAACAGGACAAGGGCAACACATCGACATTGCTATGATCGATGCCACGGTCGCCACCGACGACAAGATCCACTACGACCTGGAAGACGCTTGGGATACCGCACCGCTTCGAAATGAAATCTACGATTTACCACACGGCCCCGTCCTCCTTTCAACCGATTTCCGCTTACTGTTCAAACGTCTCATCGAGCACCAATACCTGGCTGACCCCAGTTCGAGTGAGGATGATTTTGATACCAAGGTTGCCAAGCGCAGACAGGCTGCCGAGGCCTTTTTGATGAGCCTTGAGACAGAAGACGCATTCGATGAGGTGATGCGAGCCATGAACTTTGCCTGGGGACGGGTGCGCAACCCGGTTAATGCACCGGATCAAGCGACCCTGCGAGCGAGGGGCACCATCATCCAAATCGACGATCGCGCCGGAGGCACTCGGCCGGTCACTCAATCCCCTTATCGATTTTCAAATGCGAAAAGTGGCGTTCGAGGCCCTGCCGCGCATCGCGGCGAGCACAATCGCGAAGTTTTGAAAGATTGGCTTAATTTCGACGACGATGCTGTCAGCGCACTCCTGGACCAGGGTGCGCTGCAGGATGAATCAGCCGCTCTTTAAGCGCTGGGGACTACCAGATATTTCTCGCCCGTGGCTTGCTTGGCATAGGTCATTAGGTGCTGCTCTTGCAGCATCTCCGTCAAACTGACCTCAGCAGTGTAACCACTGGCAAACGTCGTGGTGATCTCATCGGCGACGCGCTGACGAAGGGCGTTGGCTGCGTCCATCCCAATCTTCTGTAGGAACGGTGTCAAAAGCCATCCACCCAGTCCCCAAGCCATGCCGAAGCTTCGATTTAGCGTGGTTGGGGAGCGGTCAAGACCGCCGTAGATATAAACCTGTTTGTAGGTAGTCGAGCCATAGCGAGAGAACTCACCCATCTTCGCGCTTTGCGCCGCTTCCATTGCGGTAAGAATTTGCCCGGCCAAGGTGCCGCCGCCCGTGGCATCGAAACCCAACGTCGCGTTGGTTTCGGTCAACACCGACACCAAATCAGCCATAAAGTTGGGCGACGTTGAATTCAGCGCATGCGTCGCGCCAATCCCTTTGAGCAATTCAACGTGCTCATCTTTACGAACAATGTTCACTAGAGGGATGTCATCTTTCTGACAAATCTTGACCAGCATCTGCCCTAAGTTCGAAGCTGCAGCCGTATGCAAAAGGGCTGTGTGGCCCTCAAGTCGCATGGTTTCAACCATGCCGAGTGCGGTCAGCGGGTTGACGAAGCAACTTGCCCCTTCCTTCGCTGACACCCCTTCGTTCATCAGCAAACATTGGTTCGCTTTCATGATTCGGTATTCGGCATACATCGCACCACCCAGAATCGCTACGGTTTTGCCCATGAGCGCCTGCGCTGCATCACTGCCACCCGCTTGAATTACTTCACCTGCCCCCTCGTTTCCTGCGGGCATTGATTGATCAGCTCGAGCACCAACCAGTCGCATCATCGCCTCGGGCACGGGCGCCGTCACGGTGGGTGCGTCCGCGGACCCACCGAAGGTTGCTTGGCTGATATCCGCTGGCCCGAACAGGAGCCCCAGATCAGAAGGATTGATGGGCGAGGCCTGAACCCTGACAAGCACTTCATCCTCTTTCGGCTCAGGGAAGGTGACCGTCTCTAAACTTAACTTCAACTCACCCTGAGACGTGATTTCAGTTCTGAATTGCTTGCCTTCAATACTCATTGTGTTTCCTTAGGTTCTCTCTCATTGAACTTGTTGATAGTCCCTCGCGGGCCATATTTTGACGCCACCGCGCTGTTATCCATGCTGCGCTTTTTGCACCCTCGCACCTCGAACAAACGATGGCTTGGTCCGCTTCAGAATCCATGAAGGCTTCGGCTAATTGGGTGCTGAGGGCTCGTTAAAAAGCTCTTGTGATAGTTTTTGTGACCTCTCTGAGCCTTAATTTGCGCGTAGCGCCTAGTCTATCCGTGCCAGGATAACGCAGATCGCGAATCAGGACCTAGCGCGAACTGTGCGGTTCACCCTAAGAGCAACGCAATGGTCAAAGGCAGTCCTGACGAGATCCACCGAGTCATCGGAGAAAGGCTACCTCGTCAAACGAACTGGGCGCACGCGATGCTAAGCGACCACTTCATAGCACGGCGTGTAGTTTTGGCCAGGCAAGCGCATGCGTCCTTGCTCAATAAACGCTTTAAGCAGTGCATCGAGCGCAGACATGAGCGCTGGATCGCCATGAAGTTTGAAGGGGCCTTTGGATTCGATTTGGGCAATCCCATACTCCTTGATGTTGCCTGCCACAATGCCTGAGAACGCTCGCCTTAAATTAAAGACTAAGTCACTGCTCGATTGATTGCGCGACAAATCCAGCTGAGCCATGGATGCATGCGTGGGCTCAAAGGGCAGTTGGAGGGCTGTCGGGATATGGAGCAGCCAATTAAAGTAATACGCATCATCTCGGGCTTTGCGAAACTTTCGCACTCGGCGAATACCTCGGAGCGCAGCGACGGCGACCGCTTCTGGATCAGCAATGATGATCTCGTATTTGGACCGGACCGTGTCTCCTAATGACGTCACTAAAAACGCATCGATCATTTCAAAATAGGACCTCGATGACTCTGGCCCTGTAAAAATTAGCGGGTAGGGGAGTTCTTTGTTTTCATCGGCCATGAGCAACCCAAGGATGTAAAGGATTTCTTCCGCCGTGCCCGCCCCTCCAGGGAATACAATCACCGCATGGCCCACCCGCACAAATGCTTCAAGACGCATTTCGATGTCCGGCATGATCACCAGCTCATTGATGATCGGGTTTGGGGGTTCGGCCGCAATGATGCCCGGTTCGGAAATTCCAAGATAACGGCCAGTCTTGATACGTTGCTTGGCATGACCAATGGCAGCCCCCTTCATGGGACCTTTCATGGCCCCATCGCCACAACCCGTGCATATATCAAGGCCCCTCAGCCCCAGTTGGTAACCCACGTCCTTGGTGTATTCGTACTCGCCTCTTGAAATCGAGTGGCCTCCCCAACAAACAACGAGTCTCGGAGGGATATCGCTGCGTAACACACCGGCATTGCGCAAAATATCGAACACGGCATGCGTGGTCTCCATGCCCGTTTCCCGATGCGGCTTCATGTAGGCATCCACATACAGGATATCTCTCAGTACCGAAAAGAGATGCTCACGAATCCCCATCAACATCTTGCCATCTACGAAGGCATTGGGCGGCGCGCTTGTGAGCTGTAACCGAACCCCTCGATCCTCCTGCAACAGCTGGATATCAAAGTCACGATAGGTTTCCATCATTTGACGCGCGTCATCACTGTCCGACCCGCTGTTCAACACGGCCAGCGAGCAGTTGCGATAAAGGTGATAGAGCCCAGTTTGGGAGGTATCAAGCAACTGAGAGACCTCCGCTCTGGAAAGCACATCAAGGGGCCCTCTAGGGCGGATCGCAATATCGAGAAAGTCGATAGGCGCTTGCCTTTTTTGCTCGCCTGGCTCTGTGCGGGTGGTCATACCTTGATCTCTCTTGTGATTCTTGTTCAAAGACGCTCGTCGCCTTAGGGGGCCTGCTCGTAGACGGTTTTGCCGCCTTTGATGGTTCTAAGGACGCGTGTTGTTAAGATTTCTGCTTCAGCGCAAGTCAAAATATCGCGATCCAAAATCGCCATATCTGCCCACTTGCCCACCGCGAGACTGCCTTTAACTTTTTCTTCAAAAGCAGCGTAGGCAGCATCAAGCGTGTACGACCTGAGCGCTTCGAAGCGCGTCAGTTTCTGTTCCGGTTCAAAGCCGCCTTCCGGCGAACCGGACAAGGTCTTTCTGGATATAAGCGCGTAATAGGAAGCGAGCGCACTCACGGGCTCTACGGGCGCATCCGTGCCATTGCTAATGACGGCGCCCGTATCAAGAAGACTTCGCCAAACGTAAGCCCCTTCTTTGATCCGCTTCGGACCCAGTCGGTCGATCGCCCAAGGTCGATCCGAGCTCAGATGAATGCCCTGCATGGACGCGATCACCCCCAGCTGACCAAATCGAGGAATATCAGCCGGATCAATATGCTGCGCATGTTCGATGCGATAGCGAACGCCTCGATCTCGACCATCGAAAAGGGCGTCAAAGATATCGAGCACCTCTCGGTTGGCTCGATCGCCAATGGCGTGGATACCCACCTGAAACCCATTTTGATAGGCAAGATGGCTGATCGCTTCCATGTCAGCCACCGGCATGGTGGGCAAGCCCACGTGATTGGCTCTATCCTCATATGGCGCCAGCAGCCAGGCACCTCTGGAGCCCAACGCCCCGTCTGCGACCAGCTTGATACTGCGAATGGTTAATTCGTCATCGCCGAGGTTAATCTCAGGACCCCGATCAAGCCAATCGCTCAACATATCCGGATCGCCGCCCGTGATCATGACGTAGACCCTTGCCGAGAGCGCGCCCTCAGCCAGAAAGGTCTTGTAAAGATCGATATCCGCTTGGCTTGCACCCGCGTCTTGAAAGCTGGTGATGCCTTCGCGTGCCAGTTCCTCGAGCGCCAATGTGAGAGCCCGGCGCCGCTGCGACAGAGAGACGGCCGGGATATGTTTCGAGACGAGTCGCGCGGCGCGTTCATTGAGCACCCCCGTGGCTCGGCCATTGGCGTCCCGAATGATCTCACCATCCCCTGAGAAGGTGGTATCCGCATCGATACCCGCCATCTCGAGCGCTTTATCGTTGGCGAATGCCGCGTGACCACTGGCGTGTACCAAGTAAACGGGGTTCTCTGGCGACACCTCGTTCAAGGTTTCATTGGTTTGAAATCCTTTGACGAACTTCGGCTGCGTCGTCCATTTGCTTTGGTGCCAACCTCGGCCGACGATCCATTCGCCAGGTTCAGCCTGGTCCACCGCCTCGGCAACCGAGCTGACAATCTGCTCCAAACTTTCGCTTTGACTCAAATCCAGGTTGAGCTTGGCAAAGCCAACACCCATCAAGTGGCCATGCGCTTCGTTAAACCCTGGAATGACCGTGGCACCCTTGAGATCGATCAGTTCAGCATCATCGCAAGCAGACAGCGCTTTAAACCGACCGTCTGTTCCGACGCAGAGGGCATCTGGTTTGGGGTTGGCGGCGTCCAAGGTGTGAATGGTGCCGCCAAATATCCGAATATCCGCCTCGGCCGACAGGATGCCGGCTAACCCCATCATGCCCAACGCCCAAATCACGTATCTCATAAAGCCCCCCTCACTTTCTGAAGCTCGCATTATAAGTCAGCCGATCTCACGTTGTTTGCGTCTCTTGGGGAGGTTCAACATCACGTCGAATCCTCAGGCAGTTAAGTACCGATCGGGCGCGAAACCTAACTTTGGGTCAATCTAGACGTTTGCCCCTTCGTCATTCAGGCACGCTTGATACACCACCCCCCCGAAGCCCTGCCCGACATGGAATATCTCAGAAACACGGTGCGATCTCAGCATTGCGGTGTTCGAATCCACGACTTACGAGGCGTGACCGAATTTCGCCAATCAAATTTGCGCCCTTGATCAGGCAGCGCTCGAAAAAGCACCTGCCGTCATCAAACATGCGGTCGAAATCCATGGCAAACCATGTATGCAAGGCCTTTCGCTTAATCTGTGCCGAGGCTGGATCTCAGGAAGGGGCAGCAAACCTCAAACGTTCGCCGATTGGACCCAGGCATTCACCTCGCCCAACGTGAAATCTGAGGCTGAGAGATGCTCTGCATCATTGGGGTTAAGAATCCCCACGCGTCGATAGTCGCCCCGATCCTGCGCTTCGCGGAATTTTTGAATATTGCCCAATCGATCGCCCGCCCAACCTCGTGCAGCAAGCCCAAAACCCTCGACGGTGGCTCCCCAAGTGAGCGATTGCATGCCCATCCTGTGAAGCAGCTTGGCTGATGCCGCTTGAATCACCTCCGGCCGAGTCGACACCACCCAGTTTTCTTGTTGTCGCATCCAAGATTTCACATTGCTCATCGTGGCAACGAATCGGCGCCGATCGGTCCGATTGACCCCGGTGCCATGCATCACCCGACCGTCAAAAACCATCAAGGTGCCTGCAGGTGCTTTAAGGTTGATCGGGCGGGGCACAAAATCAATCGCACCTGCGCTGCCCGCTCGCATGATGAGTTTATGGCTACCAGGGACAATCAGCGTGCCACCATTTTCCTCATCGACCGCCTGAGGAATAAACATGGTGTTGACGAGTGCAGGCGCAACCTCAGTGACCCAGGGTAAGAGGGGACCTTGGTCTAAATGGAGACCTTGAGGGTAGCCCCCCGGATCTGCGCCGTTGGCAAGAAAGCTATGACATATCCAGCCATGGCCTAGTACCTCATCGAGAAAGGCTTCAATGAGCGGGCCAGCCTGAACATGCTCGGGATCGTGTTCAATCGCCCCACGAAAACAATCGCCTTTGTTAATTAGGCAGGGCACATACTGACCCGAAGGCGTTTTAAGATCGATTCCAATGGCCGCTTCTGCTTCGGCCTGCGCCAATAGGCGGCTGAGGAATTGCTCGGACTGCAAAGGCGACAAGCCCTCCTCCACCAGGGTATAACCCCAGACATCAAAATCTGAGCGCATCTGCGCGAGCGATTGCGTGGGCTTGGGGAGATCAACCCCAGCCCAGTCGGGATGTTGGTCGCCTGTTGTGGTGTTCCAATAGTGGTCACCCTCTAGATCGAGTGGCGCTTTCAGACTCGGCGGCTTAAGCCAAGGGTGATCTCTCAATAACCCTTCAAAAGGCTCACGGGATTTTAAAAAGCTGTGGAAGAGCGGCTCACCTGTCGATCGCGCTTCGTTCACGCCCTCCGGCGTGAACGCGTAAGGCAAGGTCATTGGCGCCTCCTATCGAGGGTTTCGCTACAGCATAGAGCTGACGAGCCATCCCTTCAATCCGTGGTCACCCTACGGGAAAAGTTGAGCCCATCACTCTTGGAACAACAGGCGCCTGCCCGGTCTCTATCGAAAACGCATGCTAATCATAGTTGAAAAAAATGGATCGGCCTGGAGCAAGTGGCCTTTGCAGGAGAACAGGGGCCCGTCCCCGATCGGAACGAATCAGGCCATTTCACTTGGTCGACGTGTCACGAGCCCTACCAAGTTGCCACTCGGATCGCGGCAGAATGCCATCCACTCTGTCTCACCAGGGGGCCCAAATTGCCCAGCGGCATCTTCAAAGACCGGCTGTGAAGATTGCTCAAGGGCAACCCCGGCGCGCTCAAGATCGGCAAGGACCGAATCGAAAGCGGCGGGCCAGACGTAAACCGTGACGGGTGACGCGCCGCTCTGCAACATCAGGCGAGAGGCGCCAAGGCCCACAAAGAGCAACCCAGGCGGATCAAAGCGCCCTAGGATCGGACACCCCAACACCTTGCCGTAGAAATGCGCCGTGTCCTCAGCATCTTCTAGTGCGCCGGCCACCTGATACAGATAAGGATTCATAGGCAATCTCGCGAGGTCACCGCCAAGCGTCAGCCGCCTTTGGAGCCCCCTCCCGTTTGACTGCTGACAACTGTCGCATCGTCATCAGCGATCCAGCTCAGGCCAAGGTACCTTGGCGCCGAAGCCGGGCATGCTCGACCTTTGTGCACAAGTCCTCGACCACCTGGATCCCCTCAGCTTCTAAGCGCTCACGCGCAGCCCGATTGCGAATACCGAGCTGCATCCAGAAAAAAGGCGCTTTCGAAGCCAGCGCATCGTCAATGAAGTCAATCACCCGTTCACTGCGCTGGAAGACATCCACCATATCTACCGGCTCAGGAATAGATGCCACACTTGGGTAGCACGGCAACCCAAGGATCTCATCGTAGTTGGGGTTAACCGGAACGATCTCGTAAAAGTCACGCAGATACAAAGCAACACCGTTGCTGGCTTTGGCTGGGTCCGGAGACAATCCCAGAACCGCGATTCGCTGGGTATCCTTAAACATGCGTGTCAGCTGAGAATCTATTTGGCTCACGACCATTGCCTGCGCCAATCAATTGAAGCTTGAAGTTTGATCCCAACCGCAACGGTCTCTGTCACAAGACGACCTAATCGACTTGTGCCTGCAACTAACACCTGAAGACTGTTCAACGGTTACTCCTCGGTGGGCCGACGCATCCACCGACTGGTTTGACTCACGTCCTCAACTGTCTCACCCGCCTTCTGCCAACCACCAAAACCGGCCTCTAAGTGCGCGACGTTACCAAACCCCATCGCTTCGAGAGATTTGACCGCCAGCACACTGCGCCCGCCACCGGCACAGAACACCACGGTTCGCCTCGCTTCTTTGAAATAGTCTCGGTAGTAAGGACTCGCAGGACTGGCCCAGAATTCGAGCATGCCTCGAGGACAATGAATGGCGCCCGGGATCGTGCCGAGATCGATCACTTCCTGGATTTCCCGGATGTCTAACAAGAGCAAGTCTGCATTTTGTGATTGCTCTTCTTTCAACTGATCCACACTGAGATTTTCGATCTCCGCTTTTAGCTCAGTGGTGTGCGCAAAAATATCTTGTATGGCCATAGTGCTTTAACTCCGCCGGCGCCCGGATTGAATTTCGAAATTAGCACAGGTCAAAGCAAGCAATCGACCCCGGACTCAATCTTATCTCGCGGGCCCGTGACGTCTCGGTCATCGCCGGTTCCACCGCGCGCCCGGCAATCACGGTTCAGTTACCACGCAATCGATAAATCGCTCGCTGATGGATCGATACGCGCGCGGCGTGCGTCTTAGCGTCAAAGAGCGAGACATCGACGTCCGCAAAGGCATGACCTTTTCGCTCGAACCAGTCCACAACGCGCATCTCAACCCGCACCGTATCGCCATCAAGAATCGGCGCAAAATGCCGATGGCGTGTTTCCATATGAACCCAAGGATTCATAAACGCGTTGTTGGCGAAGACCCAATTGCCACAGCCCAAAATAAACGACGCGTGCGCGAACGCGCGGACGCTTTTGTCGGTCACTTGATGAAGCTTGGGCATTAGTTCAGCCGATTTGAAATACCACGTGCGCGGGTTCGAGGCATCGAAGTGGAATTCTTGAGCAAGGCAACCCTCATTTTTGAGGTGCTGGAAACGTGCTTCGCTCGCTGGAGCCCCTCGATAGCCCTCGGGCATCAGCGGGTCGTCACGAAAGACCGGCAAACCAAGACTCACCTCTTGGTCATCCAGCGTAACTGTGGCAACGCCATTGATCGTACCCTCAGGATTCAGCAACTGGGACTCAAACTGACTTTCGCTGGCGGCCGTGACCGCCACTCGAAACGGTTCGTCATGATAGGTGGGCTTGCGTATTTGAACGTGCGCAGCGCCTCGATGATAGAAGGCGTCTCCCCAAGCCTCCACCGCCGGCTGAATGAGATACGCCGACACCGTCACACCGGGCACCAAGCCCCCTTGAAAACCGAATCGCTGGGCCATGTCGTCGCTGTGAATCTGATTTTCTGAATCGGGTGCCGTGTTAAACGCAATACTCTCGTAGCCTCGAATCATGATTGGTTCCTCAATTTTTTGCTCGTCTTGAGTCACTGGTTACCCACCAATGGCATGTCCAGTTTTGTTCCTCAACGCCCACCGCACAATGTGAAATGGTTCGTCTTGGGCCTGTCACTGCGCTCTAGAGAGTCGCTCATGGACATAGCGCGAGGGCGCCAGGCGCATCGCCTGAACTGCCAACTGCACCAGCCCACGGAGCTAGCATCCGATGCCGAATATCAGTCCTTAGGCTGTCCTTTAAGATCCTCTTAACTGCTTAACCGGATGATGATCTGCACTATTCAGGCATCCTTTGCACGCTAATTGAATTCCCACCTTTGGACAACTTCTCTATGATGGCCTCTGGTT
>CAYZUV010000077.1:0-10175 GCA_964481245.1 uncultured Pseudomonadales bacterium | reverse complement strand
AAGAGCGGAATGGCTGGGCTCGATTAACTGCAAAGGGCGAGAGCCCGTTTTAATAAGAGGAGGGCGCTTGCCCTTTAAGCTCCCTAGGGCCTACGTCTATGCCGGACTCACATTGGCCATGTGGGCAACGGTTGCTACGGCATTCAAGCTAACCCTCGCGGTTGCTACCGTCATCCAAACTCTGTGGATTTCGACGCTCGTCTCGTGCATCGCGCTCATCTGCATCTGCGCTGTAAAAGGCCAAATCCCTCAGCTCTTACCCGCGCTGAAGCGTTCGTTCAAAGTCACGATGGCGGCGGCCGTCCTCAACCCCGTCGCCTATTACTTGATTCTTTTTGAAGCCTACGATCGATTACCGGCTCAGTTGGCGCAGCCCATCAACATCACTTGGACGATTGTGCTAGCCCTGATGGCGGGTCTGATTTTGAAGCAGCCAGTTCGTTGGGTCGATTATTTGGCCGCTCTTATTGGCTTCCTCGGCGTGCTGATTATTGTCAGTCAAGGCGACCTGAATTTTGTTTCGAGTGCTGACTGGTGGGGGGTTTTTCTTGCCGTGGGCTCGACCGTGATATGGGCCGGTTACTGGACCCTGAACGTGGTTGACCATCGCGAGCCGCTGGTGGGTATGACCTTGAACTTTCTGTTCGCGATGCCGCTCATCGGTGTGCTCTGGTCGCTTGAGGGGAGTGGCTGGCCTCCGGTTGATGGCTGGTTGGGTGGCGCATACATCGGTCTCTTTGAGATGTCGCTCGCTTTTTATTGTTGGTCGCTGGCGCTCAAAGCAACCGATAACACAGCGAAGATCAGCAATTTGATCTTTCTCTCACCCTTTATCTCTCTGCAGTTGATCGGTTGGATTCTGGGAGAGTCGATTCATATGACCACCTACCTGGGGCTCATTGTCATTCTCTTGGGTATTATTTGGCAGCAACGCTGGCACGCTTTGAAAAATCATTGAGTGAGGGCGCGCCCCTTGAAAAGTGCGACCTAGGGCCTTATCTAAGATGGGTCGAAAGGAGAGGGTCTGATGTCTGACGAGAGTGAATTCATCCCGCGGGATACAGACGAAGCGTCATCGTCGAATGCGAAGGCGCTGGTTCACCCAGATTCTGTATTGCCGGATACCCTGCAAATCATTCCCTTAAAAGATCGACCCTACTTCCCGGTGTTGATTCAACCTTTGGTTGTGAACCAAGAGCCTTGGGGGCCAGGGTTAAAGATTGTCGCCGAGAGTCCGCACAAGCTTGTGGGTTTGTGCTTCGCGCCGGAGCTGCGGGAGGGTAAAAACGCCAAACTTGACCTCATCCGAGCGGTCGGGTGTGTGGCAAGAGTGCACAAGATCCAAGCAGGCGATGGAAAAATTCAATTCATTGCGCAAGGTCTCAAGCGATTTCGAATCACCTCCTGGGTTCGGCAGTCCCCGCCGTTGGTGGCCCGCGTGGAATATCTTGATCCAATAGAGGAAGAAGACGAAACGCAAATCAGGGCATACGGGCGCTCGATGATCAATATCATCAAAGAACTTGCCTCGCTGAACCCGCTTTATTCAGAGGAATTAAAACACTACCTCAATTATTTCACCCCCAACGAGCCTTCGCCGTTAACGGATTTTGCGGCCGCGATTACCAGCGCTGACCCCAGCGAGTTGCAGGGCATTTTGGAAACGGTGCCTATCTTGGACCGCATGCAACGAGTACTCCTGCTGATGAGCAACGAGCTGGAATTGGCGCGCCTGCAAGCAAAGATCACACAGCAAGTGCAAGACCAGGTGGATACTCAGCAGCGCGAGTTTTTCCTGCGTCAGCAGCTCAAAGCGATTCAGCAGGAGCTGGGCATCGCTAAAGATGACAGAGAGTCAGATGCCGACAAATTTCGGGAGCGGCTTGAGGGCCTCACAGTGCCTGAAGCAGTTTCATCGGTGATCACCGCGGAGCTCGAAAAACTCCAGGTCCTCGATCCCAGTTCCTCTGAGTACGGTGTCACGAGAAACTACCTCGACTGGATCACCAGTGTGCCATGGGGGCGAGTGTCAACGGATCAGCTTGATTTGCGTGTCGCCCGTGAGATTTTAGATGCTGACCATGATGGCCTTGAAGACGTCAAAGATCGCATTGTGGAGTTCCTGGGTGTGGGCGCCTATCGAGGGGAGATTGCGGGATCGATTCTCCTGCTCGTGGGTCCGCCTGGCGTAGGGAAAACAAGCATCGGCAAGAGCATCGCTCGAGCCTTGGGGCGCGAGTTCTACCGGTTCAGTTTGGGCGGCATGCGCGATGAGGCGGAAATCAAGGGTCATCGGCGAACCTATGTGGGAGCCATGCCGGGCAAACTGATCCAAGCGTTGAAGGATGTCAAAGTTCAGAATCCAGTCATCATGCTTGATGAAATCGACAAAATCGGTGCCTCTTTTCAAGGGGATCCAGCGTCAGCGTTGTTAGAGGTTTTAGATCCTGAGCAAAATGAGGCGTTTTTAGATCATTATCTAGATGTCCGAGTCGACCTATCAAAAGTGCTGTTCGTTTGTACGGCGAATCAGTTAGACACCATCCCAGGGCCTCTGCTCGATCGGATGGAGACCATTCGTTTAGCCGGGTATCTCACAGAAGAGAAGATTGCGATTGCAAAGCACCACCTCTGGCCCAAGCAACTCCGCAAAGCTGGCCTTAAAAAAGCGCAGTTAAAGCTGAGTGACGCCGTGCTTCGAAGGCTCATTGACGGCTATGCTCGGGAAGCGGGTGTCCGGGTGTTAGATCAACTACTCGGCCGGTTGGTTCGCAAAGCGGTGGTCCAGTTCTTGGAACAGGGTATCGACCGTTTGGTGATTGATCAGGGGCTGCTGAGTGAGTGGTTGGGAGCGCCGATTTTTCAAAAGCAGGTCCCTCAGCAGGGCATGGGCGTCGTCAATGGCCTCGCTTGGACGGCGCTTGGCGGCACAACTTTAAGTATCGAAGCGACTCGCGTGCCAGGCCAGGGCCGTGGATTCAAGCAGACGGGGCAGCTAGGCAGTGTGATGCAGGAATCCGCTCAAATCGCCTATAGCTATGTGGCTGGTGCGGCGGGCACCTTTGGCATCGAGCCCCAGTTTTTTGATGAAGCATTTATTCACTTGCATGTGCCGGAAGGTGCCACCCCAAAAGATGGTCCCAGTGCTGGCATCACAATGGCAACGGCACTGGTCTCACTGGCAAGGAACCGAGCCATGAAAAAGCACATTGCCATGACCGGGGAGCTCACCTTGACAGGACGCGTCCTACCTGTGGGCGGCATACGTGAAAAAGTTATTGCTGCAAAGCGTGCGGGGATCAAAACTGTGCTCTTGCCTGAAGCCAATCGACGTGATTTTGACGAAATGCCAGACTACCTGAAACCGGGTCTGAGCGTGCATTTTGTGAGTCAGTTTGACGAGGTGGCAGCGCTGGTTTTCTAGTCGACATGCTGGTCTCAACGTTGGATGATGAGGTAACAAAGCTACGAGGCTGGAGCGGTTAAATGTTGAGTGAAAAACTTGAGGCGGTATTGGGCGACAAGGGGTTATTGCGAGGCGATGCCCTCACCGAGCGTTTGATCCCGCATGGTCATCCCAATCTTTTGATCCGGCCCGAGTCGACAGAGCAGGTCGCGGCCGCCCTTAAGCTTTGCAATGATGCAGGACAGGCAGTGGTGCCTTACGGCGGACTTACCGGGCTGGTGGAAGCCACGACGGCGAGCGGTCAGGAAGTCGCCATTTCGCTTGAGCGCATGAACAAAATCGAAGAGATTGACGTTGCCAGTCGAACCATGACTGTTCAGGCGGGGGTCCCGCTGCAAGTGGTTCAAGAGGCCGCCGAAGCCGAGGGCATGCTGTTTCCGTTGGATATTGGCGCGCGAGGATCGGCCACCATCGGCGGCAATGTGGCCACCAACGCCGGCGGTAATCGCGTCATACGTTACGGCATGATGCGAGATCAAATCCTTGGCATGGAGGTCGTTTTGGCTGATGGCACCGTGTTGTCCTCCATGAACAAAATCATCAAGAACAACACAGGGTATGACCTGAAGCAGCTCTTTATCGGATCGGAAGGAACCTTGGGCATTGTCACCCGACTCGTGCTTCGGTTGCGGCCAGAACCGAGAAGCCAGAACATGGCGTTCCTAGCGACATCGACGTTTGATGAAGTCACGACCCTATTGAATCGTCTGGACTCGGGGCTAGGTGGGTCACTGAGCGCCTTTGAAGTTCTGTGGTCTGACTACTACGAACTGGTCACGAAACCCCCAGCGGCGGGCCAGCCGCCGGTCGCCCATGGGTACGGGTTCTACATTTTGGTGGAAGCATTGGGTGGTGATGAGGCCGCCGATAATGAGCGCTTTTTAGCGGTGCTATCCGAGCTGATGGAAGAAGGTGTGGTGGTTGATGGAGCGATCGCGCAAAGTCAGTCGGAACGCGACGCCATGTGGGCGATTCGCGACGACGTGAACCAAGTGGCCCAATTTCGCCCAGTCTTTGCCTTTGACGTTAGCGTGCCACTTAACCTGATGAACGATTATGTGGAGGAAATGCGGGCGACACTGACAGCCCGATGGCCCGATAATCGGTGCATGGTCTTTGGCCATTTGGGTGATGGCAATTTACATGTTGTGGTTGGCGTCGGGGATAAAGGTGCCAAAGCAGAGGTTGAGCGCGTCGTTTATGCCGGTCTTGAATCCCGGGGCGGCTCCATCAGCGCTGAGCATGGTGTGGGCGTGCAGAAGAAGGCTTATTTGTCACTGACACGCTCCGCGGACGAAATAGAGGTTATGCGGCGAATTAAGGCGAGCCTCGATCCTAAGGGCATCCTCAACCCTGGGAAGATTTTCAGTTCCCATTGAAAGTGTCTTAAGAAACTAACGGCGTAGATGGGCAGAGCGACCCTGCTTTGTGATTAAACAAACCTTTCGAGTGAAGGATCGGTCAGCTCAAAGGCGCGGTGCTTGCGGCGCCCGAGATCCATTTTTATTTCTTCGCCCGTAGGATCATTCTCTGTCGAACAAAGTTAGCTGCTGATCCGTCAGTGGGTCAGGGTCGAGTAGGTGCACACCTAGGCCAATCAATCGAACGGATTTTCCCTGACCCCTTGCCCAAGCGTCTGTCATGAGCTGTTTGGCCAGTGCTAGGTCAACATGATCTGACTTTCGCTCCATGGTGGTTTGAGAAAAGTCACTGAACTTCAGCTTGACTTGCAAGCTCCGAATACCACGCGCTTGATAAGGTGCGTAACGTTCTGCGACCTCTGTGACCAGTTTAATGAGGAGAGCTTCACCGTCCTCTGGGTGCGTGTAGTCGGCTACTAGGGTGCGTTCGGCACTCACAGATTTGCGGACCCACTCAGTGACGACTTGCCGCGCGTCGCGACCTAAGGCGCGCTGATAAAGGCCTCGACCAAATTTGCCAAAGGCTTTGACCAATGGGGCCTCGCCAAAGTCGCGCACATCTTGGCAGGTTTTGAGCCCCAATCTGGCAAGCTTTTCCGCGCTCACCTTGCCGACACCAGGGATTTTTCGAAGCGGGAGGGCGGCAGTGAAACCGTCGACCTCAGCTGGCGTGATCACGAATTGACCGTCTGGCTTGTTTTCATCGCTACAAATTTTGGCAAGAAATTTGACCGGGGCAACCCCGGCTGAGGCGGTGAGACTCAGTTCTTCGCGGATGGCTCGAC
The DNA here is from genome assembly GCA_964481245.1 of uncultured Pseudomonadales bacterium. Taxonomy (GTDB): domain Bacteria; phylum Pseudomonadota; class Gammaproteobacteria; order Pseudomonadales; family Azotimanducaceae; genus UBA9926. The sequence continues at coordinate 4,503 of CAYZUV010000077.1, read as the reverse complement.
GAATGTCCTCTGCAATTCGTGTCGCACTGCCTTGAAATACAGTACATGCGCTCACGTCGAGAAACGCCTCATCCAAACTCAGTGGTTCGATGAGGTCGGTGTAGCGATTGAATATGGCCCTGATCTGAAGCGATACCTCTTTGTAGTAACGCATGCGCGGCGGCACAATCAGTAAATCAGGGCAGCGGCGAACCGCTTGGGACATAGCCATGGCCGAATGAATCCCGAAGGCTCGAGCGGGATAATTGCATGTCGCAACCACGCCGCGCTGATCCGGGCGTCCACCAACCGCCAGCGGTTTCCCAACCAATTTGGGGTTATCCCGCATTTCGACCGCTGCATAGAAGCAGTCCATATCAATGTGGATGATTTTTCTCATGTGCGATGGCAATACAGGCGAAGCAGCTCTATGACCATCGAGTATAAGCGTCAACGCCCAAACCCAGGATGTTTTTGATTGAGCGCATGGTTACGCTGATATACTTTGCGTAGATAGAGGCGCGCCATGAATATTGATCAGACCAGAGAGAAGTTTATACCGGCGATTGAGGAAATACTCGAGGATTGTCGTTTGTCTGATGCTCTTGTAGACAAAGATCGTTTTCAGATCATGATGGCGACGATTTGGGGTAATGCGGTCCTAGATCCGGCGCGATCAGGCATCGAGGAGGCCGATCTGCCTGTCTTGCACGACTTCTTCAACGAAGAACTTAATCGCGTGCTAGGTGGTAGCGCGACCTTAACCGATGTATTTGAATTCCTGGTAAGCAAAGCAGGTCGCGATGCCATGACGCGCGTGCAAGTCACTCAGCGCCATAAAGAATTCATTATCTATTTTGCGCGGCTGATTCTGATGCGCGATATCAAGCTCGAAGGCTAGTAGTTATTCACTGCAGCTTGCTGCCCGCACTCGTCAGACGACAACCAAGGAAGGTAGACACGTATCAAGCCTGAAAAGGCGCTGCTATTGAGGCGGCTATGGGAGCTGCTCTGTAGAGCTTGGCGCTCGTGCTCGAGGTGCAGCGCTTAGCTACTAATGTTGAGCAGGGGTCAAGGGGCCTCTTTTCAGTACAGGGTGCAGGTGGTTCCCAGAGCGCGTTGGATTGTGGCTATCAATCCGAAGGCGTAGGACTTTTACGTCCCATCATATGATTGACAACCACGGCGCCCATTAAATCGCCATTCACATTAACCGCGGTACGGAAGGTATCAAGCGGGCGTTCGATGACCAACAAGATGGCGATCGCTTCCAAAGGAATCCCGGCTGCTAGCAGCACAATCTGCATCCCGGACATGGATGCAGTGGGCATGCCCGGCGCACCAATCGATGAAATCATGGCCATGAGAAAGATGGTGATGATCATCAGGCTCGACAGTTCAATACCGTAAAGGTAGGCAAGGAAAATGGCTGCGACGGCCTCGAAGAGCGCCGTGCCATCCATGTTCATGGTGGCGCCCAATGGCAAGACAAAGCTGCTGACGCTGCTCTTTACTCCCAACTTTTCTTCAGCGGTTTTGATGGAGACTGGCAAAGTCGCTGAGCTCGATGAGGTGGTAAAAGCAACGATGAGCGGTTGCGCCGCCTGCCGCAGGAGCTGGATCGGTGACCGTTTGGTAACTAGGCTTGCGAGAAGCGGCAGAATGACCAAGCCGTGCAGTAAGGTAATGATTGTCACGGTCACCCCGAATTGAAATAGCTGGGTGAGAAATGTCCCGCCTAAGTCATCGCTCACGCCGACCTTGAGCGTAAAGTCAAACACGATGGCGAAGATGCCGATGGGCAAGATTGCGATGATCCAGCCAAGAATTTTCATGATGAGCGCATTGACGTCGCGCACGATCTGAAACAGCGGGCTGGTCTTGGGCAGGCAGATAACCATCGCCAGACCAAAGAGCACAGCGCTGGTGACAATCCCCACAATATTCAGATTCGCCATTGCCGAAATCGGGTTGGAAAACGCCATCAAGGCAAGCTTCTGCAGGATCGCCACCAGCGAGTCGCTCCCCGGGTCAAGCATGCGTTCCGGGGCAAAATTTAGGGTCGCTTCCAAAGTTGGCGGGTAGGCAGTCCAAGGGTGGATAAAAAAGACGACGCAGAGCCCGATGATGATCGCAATGAGCGTCGTGACCAAGTAATAACCCACCGTATAGCCACCCAAACGTCTGAGTGACGCTGCTTCACCAATGTTGCTGATCCCGGCTATCAATGAGAAGAAGATCATGGGCGCTATTAACATGCGAAGTGCCGCTAAAAAACTCGATTTAATGAGCGCGATGACTTCGAAGACGGGGTGACCTTGCGACGTCCAGCTGGGGTCGCCGAATAGCAATGCCAAAAGAATTGCCAAAATTGCGGCGGCGAGCATCTGAAGCGTGAGGTTCTTGGCCATAAGGTGAACTCCGTTTTCCGGATAGTATCAAAGCCGTTCAACTCGCGCAGGGTCGAGGTCGACTCGGGTTAAATGGGGTCGCGAATGCAATCTGAGGTGCAGTGGTCGTCCTTGAGGGCTGTTCTTGGGCGTTACGTTGCAAGAAACAAAGGCACATGGTTCACTGTCCTACCCAAAACCCTCCTGCGCACCGCATGATCACCTTGTTCATTTGGATAACGCTCCTTTTAGCCACGCTCACTGCCTTGATGGCTTGGCTCAATGCGCGGCAATTGGTGTCGCTGGTTATGCCAGATCGATTAAGAATCGATCTTGGCTCCGGTCGTGTGGTCGCAGTGGGCCAGGACTTTGCGCGAAGATTTGGCTACGACTCGGCAAGAAGCTGCCAACGGCAATTTTTGAGTCAGGCGCACTTTAAGAATATGAGTCTTTATCAAATGGTGGCTGAAAATCGACCGCTTGAGACTGTTTGCGTTCAGGATGCCGAGGGGCGACCGATGAATGAGCGCTTATGGTTCGGCTTACACAGGGAAGGGCAGGTGATTGAGCTATCTGCGAGGGAAAGACTCGATGCGCGAGAGCGTGGCTTGCTGAACGATTCCGTCGAGATCGCCGAGGCGCTGGATCATAAGGTGGCGCCTCGATATCCAGTAAAGCAACGTAGACCCAACGGACAAGAGCTCTCCGCCCACATGATGCTTTTGCAAAAAATGACGGGGCACGAGGCTTCAATGCATTGTTTCATTGATCAAAGGACGGGGTCGCTCTGGGTGCCTTTATCTTTTTTGACCCTGCTTGGTATTCCTTTAAACCCGCAGTGGATTCCCCTACACCGCTGGCAAGCGTTCATCGTCGATTGGGAGGGAAGCGGCTCAGGTCTAATTAATCGATTGGCTGGTGGCGGACTCGAGACCCTCACGTTCAGCACGCTTCAAGCGGAGCGCCACCAAGCGCTTGTTCGCGTTTCGCCCATGAAAGGCGCATGGTCGAACTATCTGCTTGCGCATGTTGAGTTGACCTCGGCGCATGAGAAGGAGGCCTCCGCTGGATCTGAGGGAAACATTGGGTTGACTGGTGGTCAAGATGTCCAAGCGCGCGCGACGAAGACCGTTCAATCGAGTCTTGAATCGTTTGGGAGGGCGTCGGGTAGCGCAGGCGCAATGGGTGACCCAAGTGAAGTGAGGCGAGCACTCGGTCACCAGATTAGTGAGTGGATGCGGGCACTGCGCGTTTTGATTGTAGAGGATGATCCGCTGATTGCTGACCTGTTAGCTGGCCTGCCAGAAGCGTTGGGCGCAACGGTTGCTCGAGCTGAGACGCTTGGGCAAGCGGAGATGCTTTGGCATGAATTCATGCCCGATGTTCTGATCGTCGATGGCTGGCTGGGCGATCAGTCGAGTGCTGATTGGTTGATGTCCTGCCTATCGGAGCGGCCGAATGTGCGCGCCGTGCTGACCACGGCTGATCTATCCATGCGTCCAGTAGGTGTGTCCTGGGTGTTGGAAAAACCGTTCGAACCCAGCGACGCAACTAGGTTGCTTCGAGGCGCGTTGAATGAGGTTTTGGCAGGTAAAATACTCGGTGAAGATAGGGTTCTCTATCAAGGCGAACGTTCCTCTCCGGCAGTGCATGAATAGGGTGGGTGGTGAAGAAAGCTGTCGACATCTCAACGCTCGTTGATTCGCTCCCGTTTCCCGCGCAGTGGCTGGATGAGAAGTATCAACCTTGCCATGTGAATGATGCCTACGATGTGTTGCTCACGCTCGACGCAACGTTGACCGAACAATTGGTTCATCGGCTCATCGAAGGTCAGAGCGACAATGACTTTTCCGTTGTTGAGCAGCCATTCGAGTTTTGGCAATTCTCACTTGGGCGCGAGGGTTGGCTGGTTGGGCTGATGCCTCGGGCGGAAAGTGCGCTCTCCGAGCGAGAATCAGCCAAAGATCAAAAGCGGCTCCTCCTTGCATTGCAGAATATTGTGTCGACCACGAAAGGCTATGCCGAGCTGATCGCCGTCATGTTAGAAGAAAATCTCATTGTCGCGGGGGAGCGCCTTGAAGCGATTCGGCGTTACGAGCAATACGTTAGCGATCATCTTCAAGATATGGAGGCC
>CAYZUV010000076.1:0-10245 GCA_964481245.1 uncultured Pseudomonadales bacterium | reverse complement strand
TGGCAGCCACTATCAGGATCGGGTATCGCATTGGGCAGGGCGAACTCCTCACCGCCAGAAATACGGCCCTCATCGCCATGGCCTCAACTGTCGTCATTGCACTCTTGGGCGCCGCACTCATCTTTGTGCTCAACCACGAATTGGTCGCACTCTATACATCAGAGGAGGCGGTTGCGGGTCTTGCTGCCGAACTCTTATTGTTTGTGGTGTTCTTTCTCATCTTTGACGCTGCCCAATCCACCGCAATCGGAGTGCTCAGAGGCTACAAGGACACGCAGATCCCAATGCGGATCGCACTCTTTAGCTATTGGGTGATCGGGTTACCGGTAGGGTGTGCCTTGGGATATGGCTGGTTTTTGCCGCCTATGGAAGTGTACGGATTTTGGGTTGGCCTCGCGTCTGGCGTTGGCGCGGCCGCGATTCTGCTTAGTCTGCGCTTGCACCGAGTATCGCGTAATCAAGAATTAATCCGCGCGCTGTCTAACTAACGGGATCAGTCACTCGATTGCCAATGATCAAAATTCTTAAGCCAGAGCCGCCCTCCTTGGGCAGGCGGGCCTTCATAACTGGTATGACCCAAGAGTCGCTTTACCCGCTCTGAACGCCCCTTCAGCAAAGTTGACGGATACTCCTCCGTAATCGCCTCTTCGGGCGTCAGCCATCCGACAACGAAACTTAAATGAAGCGCCCAACGGATTTGATCGACTGTTTCGTTCGCGCCACCGCCGTGCAACAAAGCGCCACTATAAATCAGCGCATCCCCGGCCCTGAATGCACCTGCTTCAACCTCACCAGGCACTGGGCGACGCTCAAAATCAGCCCACCGGTGACTCCCCGGAGCAACCTGCGTGGCACCCAATTCAGGCCAGACCTCATCGAGGGCAACCATCATCGAGATCGTGAGTTCTGGGCTCTTCGGCCACAGCGCGGCCTGAACCGTCGCCCAATTCTGACCGTCTCGGTGGAGCACCTGGGCGGGTTCGCCCGGTCCGATCACCATCGCCTGGCAGGTGTTCATCCAATAATGAGTGCCTCCCCCGCTCAGCACCTGATCGGCAAGCTTGCCTAACACCGGGTCCTCCAGCAGATCAAAGAAGACGTCCGTGTGGCGCCCGATGCCAGTGAACCTCGTGGTCTTTTCGCCATGAAACCGCTTCCAAAAACGCCGCGTATCCTTGCCGCCCGCAGAATGTGCGACGGTCATCCGCTTGATCGTTTCAGCGAGCGACGCACAGCCTGATGCTGAGAGAAAATCGGTAACAAAGATCGCGCCATCCGCTTCAAAGGAAGCCAGCATGGCAGCGCTTTCGCTCGAACGATTAAACGAGTTAAGCCCTGGGTAGCCACGCATGCTTAACGCTCCGAAAAGGTCAGGATCATCCTTTCATTATGGCTGACGCGAAGCAAACGCCAACCCGAAATTAAAGCCACGACCAGAAGACCTGCACCAAGACCCAGGTAAAAGCCGGGTAACCCGAAATCGAGACCCATGACCCCCCGACCCAACGTCCAGCCGACGGGCAAGGCGATAAACCAATAAGCTGAAACGGACAGCCACATCGGGAACCGGGTGTCTTTGTAACCCCGAAGCGAGCCAATGATCGCCGCTTGTCCACAGTCGAAGATCTGATAAAGCGCAATCACAATCAAGGCTTGGGCTGTGAGCGCGATCACAGCTTGATCCTCACTGTAAATCATCGGCAAGTGATGACGCCCTACGATAAGCGCTAGGGTTGCGAGGACAGCGTATGCCAAGGCAACTTTGATGGCGAGGCTGGCAACCTCTCGAGCACCTACGTAGTCTTTTGCGCCCACATAGTTTCCGACTCGAATACTCGCCGCACTACCCAATGCCATGGGGAAAACAAAGGTAAACCAATTGAGATTGCCCGCCACACTATTCGCCGCAATCGCGACCACGCCGAGCGCGCCCACGAGCAGACTGATTACAGAGAACACCATCATCTCAAGGAGGTGGGTAAGCCCAATGGGCAGCCCTATCTTAATAATTCGGGCCATCTCAGATGGCACCCAACCCGTGAAATTCTGGAGCAAACAAATCCGCTTCAACCATGGCCGGCCCAAAAACGGCAACGCCATTGCCAACTCAATCCACATGGTGATTGCAGTGGCCCATCCACAACCCTCACCACCTAGCTCTGGCAATCCCCAAACACCATAGATCAGCAAGTAATTGAGAATGCTATTGATGACCAACGCCACCATTGCAATTAGCAGCGGCACCATGGTGTGTCCCAAACCCTCAAAGGTATACCGGATGGTGACGTAGAGCAGGACACCAGGAAGACCCCAGGCGGCGCTCTGCAAGTATCGCCTTGCAACATCGATGGCCTGTGCATCGATGTCAAAGAAGTTAAACACTGGGTGAGCCTGATAAACAATCACCGCGAGCAGTGCGCCCAAGCACACCGCCAGCAGCAGAGCCTGCTGCACCAATGAGCCACTTTGCTCAGGCCTGCCTGCCCCGTCGTTTTGGGCAACCATGGGCGTGACGGCCATCAACACGCCTGCGAACAACATAAAGAGGGGCCACAGTAGGACGCCGCCGAGCGCGACTCCGGCCAAGTCAACCGAACTGTAGTGACCAGACATGGCGGTATCTACGAACCCCATGCCCATGATGCAAAGCTGTGTACCCATCATCGGCAGCATCAAGCGCATGAGCGTACTGAACTCAGTTTGTTTCATGGCAGCGCCCTGTGATGAAGTCAGAGGATATCACGCAAAGGAACGATGGTCGGCGGGCAAGCCTAAACGGATTGCCCTCCTCCAGTGGCGGTTAAATCTGATAGATTGACTGCATTCAAAGCGAGAGAAAGACACCATGTCAGGACCGTTAGCGGGTATCAGAATCCTAGATCTAACCACGGTCATTTCAGGCCCCTCGGCCACCATGCTTTTAGCCGATCAGGGTGCCGATGTGATCAAAATCGAGTCAATCCAACGACCCGATCATGCGCGAGGCGCAGGCAATGCAAGCGGTACCGTGACCTCGATTTTTCTGAACAACAATCGCAATAAACGCGCGCTGGCTCTCGACTTAAAGCACCCTCAAGGGGTCGACATCTTTTTCAAGCTGACAGAAACCGCAGACGTAGTTATCCAGAATTTTCGACCCGGCGTGGTGGACCGCTTGGGGATTGGCGAAGCCGCCGTCAGGGCGCGTGTCCCCGACATCATTTATATCTCGATCTCAGGGTTCGGAGATCAAGGCCCCCTGTCGCACAAACCGGTCTATGATCCGATCATCCAGGCCATTTCAGGCTTGACCACCGTCCAAGCTGGCTCTGATTCCGAGCGACCAAGACTGATTCGAACCATCGTCCCCGACAAATTGACCGGCATTGTTGCCGCCCAAGCCGTGAGCAGTGCGCTTGTTCACAAACTGCGAACTGGCGAAGGCCAGCATGTCAAACTTTCCATGCTCGATGCCATCATTAACTTCTTGTGGTCCTCCGATATGGGAGGTCAAACGTTTGTGGGCAAAGAGGTCGATGTTCAGCGCGCAGCCACCTTTATCGACCTCATTTACGAGACGCAAACTGATTACATCTCCGTGTCCGCTATGACCAACCAGCAGTGGCAGTCGCTGTGCGATGCCGTCAATCACCCCGAATGGAAAGACGACGAACGCTTTAAAACGCCGGCGCTCCGGGATTTAAATGCCAACGAACGACTGGAAATGACCCAATCAGCACTCCTCACCCAGACTTCTGACTACTGGCTGGAGCGGCTGGAAACGTTCGGCGTGCCCTGCGCCCCAGTGTTGACCCGCGGCGCAATGATCAAACATCCACAAGTTGTTGCGAGCAATGTGCTCATTGAAACAAACCACCCCATGGCAGGCCCGATTCGACAGTCTCGCCCAGCGGCTCAATTCTCCGCCACACCGTATGAAACCCGACGCGGCGCGCCGGCACTCGGTGAACACAGTCGAGAGCTCTTAGCCGAAGTTGGCTTTTCTAGCACTGAGATCGACGCGTTGGTCAATGATCACGTGATCCTCGGCTAGCGCCGCGCGTCCCAGGAACCGCCTGGGGTCCAAACTACAAGCGCCCCTGCGGGCGCTCAAATGAGAGCTCAACCCTCAGCGGCCAACGAAATTAGGGGTTCGTTTCTCAGAGAATGCCTTTCGGCCTTCAGCCCCATCTTCACTATCACGCACTGTGAGGAGCGCGTCTCGCGTGATAGCCGCCGTCTCGGCAGGTCCTTTGGGCACCGTCTCTGACACCAAGCGCTTGATGGTCGTAACCACAAGAGGTGCGCTTCGTTCTAAAATCCTGGCGTAATTCAAAGCAGTCTCAAGCTGTTGGCCCACTGGCACCACTTGATTCACCATCCCCACCTCATAAGCCCGTTGCGCGGTGAGATCTTGACCAAGGAGCATGAATTCCATCGCGACTTTATGTGGGATTTTGGTGGCACACCCCGCGATGAGGCCGCCGGTAAAACCCACTTGCGCCTCGGGATAGCGAAACTTCGTATTATCTGCCGCAACGACTAAATCACACATTTGTACCAGGATATAGGCACCGCCAACGCAATACCCCTGCACCGCTGCGATAATGGGTTTATCGGTCTTCACGCCCACACCTGGCACGCCCTGCCACATTTCTTTGGGTGCATTTTTGATGTCAGCACCCACCGAAAAGGCGCGATCACCAGAGGCACACAAAACAGCACAACGCTCAGCGCCTTCATCGTAACGCCTAAAAGCCACGCGTAAGCCTTGAATCACAGACTCATCGAGCGCATTGAGTTTGTCTGGACGATTGATTCGAATAATGGCCGTCAGACCATCGACGTCATAGGTTACAGGGTCCATCACAATTCCTTTTGGTTCTTGTGACGGAGTGTAGTTTTTTAGTTAATTAGCTCGCAAGACTCAGCCGCTCACCATCCTCAGCAAACTGATCAAACAGTCGACTGCCACTTGAGAACTGCCGACGAAGAATGGCCATCTGGTCACCCAGGATACGCCCGCTGTGCGTGAGGGCGAGGTATTCTGCATGGTTAGGACGATATGGCAGGGCCAAGAGCTCCATATTACACTCCGACAGCAGACGGCTGCCCTTTCTGGTGTTGCATCGTTTGCAGGCAGTCACGACATTCGTCCAATCGTCCCGCCCCCCTCTTGAGACAGGCTCTACATGGTCCCGACTCAAATCTTGAGGTGAAAACTGCATCCCGCAGTAAAGACAGGTGTGCTGATCCCGCCGAAAGAGCGTCGCGTTTGAAAGACTGGGTTTAACATCGACATTGACCACCTTGCCCCGACTTGCAAGCACGCTGGTCAGTGAAATGACTGAACGCTGGCCGGACTTCGAATAACCGCCAAACACGTCCTTTACCGATTCACCATAGGTCCAGCTGACGAGATCACGGGCGTGCAGCACTACGGCCTCCTGCCAGCCGATCCATTCCATTGGATAACCAGCCGTGTTGATCCGCAATATCTTGGTACTCACTGCACTCTCCTTCTTCTGGCTTGCACCGAAATTGAAGACGATCGCTACACCTGACACATCTTAGATAAAGCACAAAGAGAATCAAGACCTGACCCTTATCAGGGGGACACACACTTCCTTAGGCATTCGCCGATCGAGAGGCCGCGGGCCGGGCAGGCGGCGAGAGATAGCAGCAAAAATATGCGATGACCAAGGGATTGGGTACCATGCACATTTGACACTTCGAGATACCGAGCGTCATGGCTGAGAAGACTGAGCAGATGACTGACCCGACCATTGATCGCATTTATGCCAATGCCGATGGCCCGCCCGCGCCTTTCGAATTCGATCAAGACGTTGCCAGCGTATTTCCAAACATGATTGAGCGCTCCGTGCCCGGCTATCTAGCTTCGCTTGAGCTCATCTCGCTTGCAGCAGCGCAGTTCGGTCAACCCAACACCGCATTCTATGACCTTGGCTGTTCGCGAGGCGCGGCGACGCTTGCCATGCTCAAACACAAACCTGAAGAGGGGGTCATTCACGGTATTGACCGGTCGGAGGCCATGATTGCCATTGCCCGATCTGAGTTACATGGCTGGATCGCCCGAGGCGAGGTCGAACTACACGTGGCGGATATCCTCGATTTCCCTGTGACTCGCGCCTCACTTGTGGTCATGAATTACACACTTCAGTTCATCGCGATGCCGAAACGAAAAGCCCTACTGACACGATTATTTGAAGCCACGGTCCCTGGCGGCGCCTTGATCCTTTCTGAAAAGGTGCTGGATGAACCGGCGCCGCAGGCAGTTTTGGAAGACTTGCACCGCTCGTTTAAGCGAGCGCGAGGCTACAGCGACCTTGAAATAGCCCAAAAGCGAGAGGCGCTTCTGGATGTCCTCATTCCCGAATCGGCCGATGACCACCTCTTGCGACTGTCTGGCATTGGTTTCAACGCGATGCTGCTCGCCAAGAACATCAACTTCTGCACCTTCCTCGCTGTGAAGCCGTAGTCCCTGGTTATTTTCATGCCCTCAACGAATCATGCCGACTGGCCTCAAAGACTCGCGGGCGACCGTTTTTTTAATCTCATCCAAGGCACACAATTTGCGCCTCATGAGCACCACTACCGGCAGGCAATCGACAAGCGGCTGGGAAGCAGACCACATGGCCGAGATCTTGAGTGGCAAGCAGTGATTGACCAGATAGCCGCTCTTGAGGAGAGGCGCTCAGGCTCTCCCCACGAGTCGCATGACGCGCCAACGCTAAAGCAAGCCTTGCTCGGTCTGCATCCCTGGCGCAAGGGGCCCTTTACACTAAGGGGTGTGCGCATCGACAGCGAATGGCAATCTCAATTGAAGTGGGCGCGGTTGCAAGATCACATCCAATCATTGGAAGGCCGGTTCGTCCTTGACGTTGGTTCGGGCAATGGTTACTACCTCACCCGTATGGTGGAAGCCGGCGCAGAACTGGCCGTGGGCATTGACCCAACACGCTTGTTCTTCTATCAGTTCGAGGCGGTGTGTTTGTTGAGCGGCTTACCCCGCGCGGCGATGTTGCCACTCATGGATGAAGACCTACCGAACATCGCACTTTACGACACGGTATTTTCAATGGGTGTGTTATACCACCGACGCAACCCACTCGATCATTTAGCATTCATCAGACGCGTCATGCGAGCAGGTGCAGAGCTCGTGCTTGAGACGCTGATTGTCGAGGATGAGTCGCGCTACCCTCACGGCCTCATTCCCACCAGCCGATACGCAAAAATGCGCAATGTCTGGAGCGTACCCACCATCAAACAAGTCATCGGTTGGCTTCAGCAAGCGGGATTTCAGCACGCGCGGGTGGTCGACGTGAGCCCCACCACCACGAAGGAGCAGCGACGAACACCGTGGATGACCTTTGAGTCGCTGAGCGACTTTCTTGACCCACAGGATGAATCAAAAACAATTGAAGGTTACCCGGGTCCCGTACGGGCGATCGTAATCGCAGAGCGGTAGGGCCGCTATGACACGCGTGCGCCTCTCGACCTGACATTCACCCATTCGCCTCAGGGCGCAAAGTCCATGATCTCAGAGAACCCGGACGGCGCATGTGGCCCGATCACCAACTGCTCTAAAACACCTTGACCCTGCTCGGTCCCGCTGGAACTCGTGAGTTCAATATCGCACATCGCCTGAATATGAAGATTTTCGGGACCCAGCTCGCTCAACACGTAGCGCTCGCGCAAGACATCGAGTTCACCGTGATAACTGCCGTGTCTAAAGGATGCATGCCCATAACCAATGCCCTTCATATAAAAAGACCACTTGGGTTGCAGCTTGATTTCATAGTGGTCGTTTCTGGATGCCATGCGGATGGTCGCTTCCCGCGCATGACGCGTGCCTGACTGATACGCTTGTTCATATTCCAGCCCATGAAGCGTGACTTCCTCACCGCCACCGAACTTCGGTACCAACACGCCGTTCTCGTTCCATGCGGCCCCATGCTCGTCCTGGTTGACGAAGTAATGAATACTGAATTCTTTGAAATTCATCGGCGCCCAGATCCAGAAAAACTGAAAGCCCGTTGCAGCAGGGTTTGGCTGAACATCCGGCGCGCCAACCGTTCTGATACCCCAAGAACGATCCCGCGTGCCTTGAAACCTCGCCGGTTCGACGAGATGTCTTGTCCCATCGACTTCTATCCAGCCCGCCCAGGTGCCGTTTTGCATCATTCGCGTCACGTCCATCATCAACTGAGATCCTGATCGGCGCGTGAAACGGGGTTCTTCATGGGCAGGGATAAAGGCGTTGAACGTAAGGTCAGCTTTAACGCCACTTTCCTCATCATCACAGCAGATCCGCAACGATTTTAGGGGTTCGAGGACCTCTAAACGAAGCGGCCCAATGTCAAGACCCAGCCGTTCAAGACCCATGACCTTAGAGGCCAATACGTTGTGTTGAACGCCGTCCATCACAAAGGAAAAGCCGGCATCCATTACATCGAGGTAAGGATAAACACCCAGCGCAAATGCAAAAAATTTCTCCCCATCGGCATCATAACCATTAAAAAAATAACGATCATAAAAGTTCCGATTGCCGGCCACATAAGCCACCGGCTCAGGCGTTTGATGAATCGGATAGTCATCGCCTTTAGATAGCATGGATTACTCCTCGAAACGCTTTTTTTCAACCTATCATCGGCGCTACACGAGAGGCAAGACGCGATTGTCTGCGTACCCAATTTTGACGTCGCGACCAAATCGCTTCGCTGATATGATCGGCCTAACCGGCTGCGACCTAGCGATCGTTACTTAATTTTTTCTTGGTTTACTTAAGGATATTGAGGCCGCTCCTATGATTAGCCTTATCGGAATACTTCTGATCTTGCTTGCCGCTTTCGCACTGTCTGTAAAGCGTAAAGCCATCGATAAACGGACCGTTTTTGGCGCTTTTCTTTTACAAGCAGGCTTAGGCGGACTCGTCCTTTACGTGCCTGCTGGCAAAGAGGCGCTGTCTTGGCTTGCCGACAAGGTAATCGTGCTGCTCGATTACAGCCGAGCTGGCATCGAGTTCTTGTTCGGCGGTGTGGTCGGCGGCAACGTTGGGTTTGTGTTCGCGTTCAACGTGTTACCGGTCATCATTTTCTTCTCTTCGATGATCGCCGTACTGTATTACCTCGGCGTAATGCAATGGATCGTTGCAATCATCGGTGGCTTCTTAAAGAAACTGCTTGGCACCAGTCATTCCGAGTCCATGGCGGCTGCCGCCAATATTTTCGTCGGGCAAACTGAAGCCCCGCTCGTGGTCCGACCCTATATCGCAGGCATGACTCGATCAGAGCTCTTCGCAGTGATGGTAGGCGGCTTATCCTCCATCGCCGGATCGGTCATGGCGGGTTATGCCGCGCTCGGGATCGAAGTTAAATACCTACTTGCTGCGAGCGTCATGGCAGCGCCAGGTGGTCTGATGATGGCCAAGATCGTCATGCCGGAGACCGACACCCCCAAAGCCTTTGACGCGACGTTGAAGGATGAAGAGGGCGAATATACCAATGTCTTCGATGCCGCTGCGAGCGGCGCGATGACCGGGCTACAGATGGCAGCAGCGGTTGGCGCCATGCTACTGGCCTTTATCTCGCTGATCGCTGCCATAAACGGTCTGCTGGGTTGGTCCGCCAGTCTCTTCGGCTTTGAAGGCGTCAGCATCGAACTTGTACTCGGCTGGGTACTTCAGCCTCTGGCCTTTGTCCTGGGCGTTCCTTGGGAGGAGTCGGCTCTCGCTGGGAGCCTGATTGGGCAAAAACTGGTCCTCAATGAGTTCGTTGCGTACATCGCGTTTCTCGACCAAGTCGGCAACATGCAGCCTATGACCCAAGCCATTGTGACGTTTGCTCTATGCGGCTTCGCAAACTTTTCCTCCATTGCAATCCTGCTAGGCGGCTTGGGGGCCCTCGCACCATCAAGGCGAGCCGACATTTCTGTATTAGGCCTCCGAGCGCTTTTGACCGCGACATTAGCGAATTTGATGAGTGCCGCCCTAGCGGGGTTTTATCTCTCGATCGCAGGATAGCCACGATGAGCCGTACTCTTTCTGTCATTTCGCTGCGCGATCCTGGATGCGAGCAAGCCTTCACCAATTCGCTACGCAACTACGGATTCGCTGCATTGAGTCACCATCCCCTGGATATGACCCGAGTGCAGCGAATCTACGACGATTGGCGCGAGTTCTTTAATACCCGAGAGAAATTTGACTACCGGTTCGATCGCGAGAAGCAAGACGGTTACTTTGGCATC
>CAYZUV010000075.1:0-10249 GCA_964481245.1 uncultured Pseudomonadales bacterium | reverse complement strand
TTATTTTTATTTCCCGTGTTCATAGCGTTCCCCGTGTCATTGCTGCTCATGTTCATTTATTTCGATATTGTCGTGTTTCTTTCAGCGTATTTTGTTATTTGGCTAGCTGATCCAGATGCGCAAATCATGGTGCTCTTGCTGTCTATATTGGATCAGATTTCGATCAACGAAATCGCGATCAACTTGGTAAAGGCATTGCTAGGCGGCATGCTCATTGGAGTCATCTCTATTCATTTCGGAGCAAAAGTTGAAGATAGCTTTAGCGAGGTCTCCGAAGCGATCTCAAGCTCGACAACAACCCAATTACTCGTGTTTTTCGTGATCAACGTCTTGCTGTCGTTGCTTGCCTACACGCAGTAGGAGCGTTCTTGAATGTTGAATGTTGACCATCTGACGATTGAGTATCCTAGTCAGAGCATGTTTAACGACGTCAGCTTTGGAGTAAACGATGGCGAGATTCTAGCTATCATCAGCGAAGTGCTTGACGGCGGGACCTCACTCCTTAAGGCGCTGGCCGGGATGCTCACCGGCATCGAGGGGCGCATCACTTTAGATGGTATTGATGTACTTGGAATGCATCCAAGATCACGAGCACTGGCGATTGGCTACGCTTATGAGGAGCACGGCCTGATCAGTCTTTATAACGTATTCCAGAACATCGCCTTGCCATTGGAGTTCCATACCGATCTCGATGCGAAACAAACGCAAGACAGAATCATAGCGATCCTTCAAGAACTGGATCTCGACCCATCACTTTTGAGATTACAACCGCATGATCTTAACGACGTTCAAACCCGACTCATCAACTTAGCAAGGGCCCTCATTCTCGAACCCAAACTGGTTCTGATCGATGAGTTGGAAGGCGGCATGCCGGATGAGATGATTGATTCGGTGATGCAGGTATTGACGGCTCGTAAACAACGCACCGGACAAATGTTTGTCATGACCACCAGCGACGAACATATTTTACGAGAGGCCGATCGAGTGTTAAAAATACAGGATCGTCAATTGTTGGAGCAGCCTTAATGGCAGCCGCCCCGCACCGCGCATTTGCGGTGACCAATAAAGACCGGATCGCCGGATGGTTTGTAATTGGCGCCCTCCTCCTTTTCTTGCTCGGATTCATTATCCCCTGGATCAGAAATATCGCAGAGGATGACCGAATACTGTTTGAAACTAGGCTCGATAGAACTTATGGGATTACGCCAGACGCCATCATTTCCCTCCGCGGCGTGAACATCGGTAACGTTCGTGAATTGGTACTGGACGATGAAGGTTACGTCTCCGTGACCATTGCCCTGTCAGGCGATTACGCCCACTTCTATCGCGAGGGTTCTAATTTAGAAATCGATAGCGAACTGGGTGTGTCGTCAATTTTGAACGGCGCAGGACTGGTCTTTCATCCGAGTGACGCGAGCCGACCACCGCTAGTAGAGGGTGCCTTCTTGAGAACGGAGATCCCTCAAGGTATCAGCTCGGTGCTTGATCAACTCGATGTCGAGTTGATCGTAGAACAGATCGAAACCATCGTGAACTCGGTTGAATCGATTGCAACTGGAGTAGATGAAAACCAGGCAACACTTTATCAAACCATTGCCAATCTCGAAGCCGTGACGAGCCAGTTGGAAGCAGCCAGCGCGCAACTCCCGCAGGTGCTCAGCGCCGTCGAGTCGAGCCTCACGCAACTAGATGACGCGGTCAGCGGCGTTGATAACTTGCTCGATGAATCCCAGGAAGATCTCCGCCAGGCAATTTCCAACACCGTAGCACTGACAGAGCAAGCGACCTCGACGCTTAAGCAGACAGAGACGCTAATGGCCTCAGGTGAGCCCGCGATTGAATTGATGCCCGAATTGATGCAAACCACCGAGGAGACCCTCAAGAGCGTCGATGAGCTCGCGCAAACTCTGAACCGTTCTTGGCTGTTTGGTGGACGAAAAAAGAAGGCCGAGGATGATGAATAAGCCGGTTATAACCAAAATTGGACTTGAGCGCTTTCCCCCAGCGGGTGGAAATTGCGCACTGCCGCTCACCCAAAGAAGGCTCTCATTGGGGCGAAAGCGACCCCTATCAGTGTGAATGAAGGCACTGAGTGTTTTAAGCATAACTCGTCAAAAAGGAGGCATTATGATCACAGATAGTCTAGGTTGGCTTACTCGAGCTAGGCCCCTACTCCTCGCGCTGGGTGCGGCCACGATCGTTTGGGTCTCTGGGTGTGCGGTGCAAACGGACGACGGCATTCTCGCGGGCCCAATTCTTACCGGAAGTAACGAAGAAACGGTTGAAGCCGCGAGCTCAGACTTGCCCCGAACACTCGCGATCATGCCTCTCAGGAATCAAACCGAGAGCGAGCTCGCTATCGATGTAGTGAGGCAAACCTTGACCAATCATTTCAGCAGTCGGAACTACCGCGTCATACATACAGGTGATGTCAACGCTCGATTGGCTGCGGCTGGCTATGCTTTAGACGGCGAAGGCTTACCCGACTTAGAGGCACTACGGAGAATTGTGGGTGCGGATGGCATCATCACAGGCGCCGTAACCCATTATGACAAAACGTTTGCAGGCGTCGCCGCGCGCATCTCGGTCGGCGTCTCCTTGGAGTTCTTTAACGCAAAGGATGAGGTAGTCTGGGCATCCGCCGATGTCAAACGATCCTATGCGGGGGGCGTTTCGGCCTCTCCTGTCGGGCTTATTGTTAACGCACTGACTGCAGCCAAGCATTTGTATGGAGATGCCAACTTATACCGTGCTGCGGATGAGTTAGGTAGAGCATTAGCCAGTGACATGCCGTCTCCAGTTGCCCTCTCCTCTCAGGAACTGCCATCCATCATCACCGTCGTTCATTCTGGCGTGAATCAGCGGCTTAACTACGGTGACACGCTAACCATAGGGCTTGAGGGAGACCCAGGGCTCCGAGCGAGTGCTGCAGTGCCGGGAATCGGCCTAATCGACCTCATCGAAGCTGAACCGGGCCAATACGTGGGTGAAGTCAATATAGACAGTACACTCAATGTCGAACACGCTGCGGTGACTGGCCGGCTTGAGCGTGCTGATGGCATGGCTGCAAGTTTTGTGTCGCCTTACGGTCTGTTGACCATCGACAATAACCCTCCAGAGGGTGTGTCAGGCGTTGCCCTGGTCTCGCGTGATGGGGGTATTCAGGTCAATTGGCGACCATCCGAGAGCGCGGACGCAAGTAAAGTCCTCATTCAACAAGGCGATAGTCTGAGCGTTTCCGTTGAAGCCACCAGCACAACGGCGCTCGTAGGAGGCTTAAAGAACTTCTCAGATACAGAACTCTTAATCTTCGTGGAAGACACCGCCGGCAATCGAAGTGCGGCCCAGCGAATAATTGGTGTAGCGGCGCCAGACCCTAGATTTGCAACCGCTGAAGATGTTGCCAACGTCTTGCCTGCACTGATCCACGGCATTCAGAGACTTCGCGCGAGCAAGAGTCCCTATTATCTGAACGGGTCATCCACAGTGGCCACGGATGGGGTGCTCATGATCGAGCCCGGGACGACTATCGAATTGGCATCCAACAGCAAATTGACCGTACTCGGTGCGATTGGCGCCTACGGCAGTGGCGATGCTCCGATATCTCTCACGACCAAGAACGGCAATCGGGTGGGCGAATTTCTGATACTCAACTCAACGTCGCCTTCAGTTGTGGCTGGTCTATCCTCCAACCTGGTCAACGTGCCAATTCAGGTGAAGGCGGGCGCGCCTGACCTGATTGATAATTCGATCGATAACGCGTTCAACGCGATCGTGGCATCAGGCGCTTCGAGGCCCGTGATGAGAGGGAACCGAATTTCGGGCGCAACGGCCGCGGGTGTGATCGTCAGCGAGCAGGCTCAACCGGTTTTTAGCGACAACATCTTCACCGATAATGAGCCCTTTCACATTCAAAATGGATCGACCTACACCATCAACGTGAAGGGCAATCAATTTTCGCCAGCAGCCTCGATGATGACCGTGTTAGGCGCGGCCGAGATGGATGGTGAATAAATGAGGATGACCAGAATGACGAAAATCCAAGGATCTATAGCTTTGTTGGCTTTGTTGGCCTTCTTAGCGTCAATGGTTAATGCTGCCGAACACGTCGAATGGGTTGGGCCAAACAGCGGCATTAATTGGACGAACGGCACTGCGGTGGCAGCTGGCGCAGGCATTGCTAAGGAAGGCGCTCCGCCCAGCCTGGCCAAAATGCAGGCCTGCAGAGCGGCTGTGGTTGATGCTCAGCGAAACCTGCTGGAGTCGTTGCAGGGCGTCAGGGTCGAGGGCGTAACTGTCGTTGAGAATCTGATGCTTGAGAGCGATATCATCAAGTCCAGCGTTGAAGGAACCCTAAAAGGCGCTGTGATGACCGAAAGAAAGCCCCAGGCTGATGGAACCTGTGAGGTCACACTGACCGCCCCGCTGGCCGGCAACTTGGCGTCCTCAGTTTACGATCAAATCTTTCAGGAAAATGCGGATGAGAGCCTATCGAGTTTGATGAAGTTTGAAATGGGCCGATGGTTAACCTTTGCGATTGACAGCCTCATTTCACCAGTCCATGCAAATTCTGACGCTGCTTGGCAAGGCGCCATAGACCAATTGACCTCTCGACTTGATAAGTTGGAGGCTCTCCTCGGTCAGGAGCAACCAAAAAACGTCCGAGACACAACACCTACCGGGCTCGTAATCGATGCTAGAGGGTCAAATTTTATACCCTCTATGTCACCAGCGATTAGACAGCTTCGCGCTGGCGTGATTTACCCAACTGCCAGAGCGAAATCCGCTGCGAGCGAGCGCGGTCAATTGGTCTCTTTGTTTACAAGAGATTTAGACACCGCGAAAACGCACCCAGTGGTTGGCGAGCGGCCCGTGGTGTTCAAGGCCTTGCGAACCTGGGGTGACACACGGACTTCCATCGTATTGAATACAGAGTCGTCGGAACGACTGTCCTCGATGATCGAAGCCGGCCAGTTAGAAGATGCGGGTGTCATTATTGTTTTATAGCGTCGCCGCTTCTATGACTTGCCTTGCGAGCAGGACCAGAACAAGGCGCTGCAAAGCTAGCGCTTTCAAACCACGAGCTTATGGCGGTATGCTTTCAATCGTTTAGGTGTTAAACATTTAGCCTTGATGGCCTCTGGAAAAACTATGACCATTCAATTGCACGCTCTACGGGGGTCGACTACCCAACGAATCCTCCTCATAACTGCGCTAGCGGCCATGCTCTCTGTGGCCTTAGGGACGACGGCTGATAGCTCATCGATCACCGAAGCTGAGGGTTATTCGTGCATGGGCGTGGATTACTCCAGAAAAGAAACAGAAAACCTCGCACTACAGGACGCAAAACGAAAAGCCGTCGAGTTCTCCTCTTCTTACATAGAGAGCACGACTGTTATGGAAAATTTCGCGCTCAAACAGGATTTGGTTGAAGCGTTCTCGAAAGCAGACGTCAAGGTGATCGATATCGTGAATGCCACTTGGGCCGACACGGACCAGGGTGACTGCTACACCATACGGATCCAAGCGGAAGTCGTGCCCGCTAAAGAATCGTTGCAGAAGGTGAGCCCTGACGCTTTACTCGGGGACCCTAGCGCGCCGCTAACCGTTAAATTATGGGTAAATAATGAATCGCCCACAGAGGGCGAAGGGTTAAAAGCCTATGTGCGAGGGAATAAACCGTTTTTTGGACGGCTTATTTATAAGGATGCGAGCGGCGCCCAATACCAAGTCCTGCCAAACCCTTACCGTTCAGATGTCTACTTCCAAGGTGGCGTCATCTACGAGGTGCCCGGTGGTAACGATCAATTTGACCTGACCATCAGCCCACCCTTTGGTGAGGAGCAGTTAACGCTATATGCGAGCACAGCACCACTCGGCGATCTGGAGTCAGCCAACCTAGGACCCGTACTCGAAATACAAACTGCACCTGAGGAAGTCGCGCGCAAAACCCGCGGAATCAAAATCAAGAAACGACCTGAGGGTGCCGCCGGTGCGGGCCAACCTCGACCTGGCGTGCCGACGGTCAGCGAGTTCGCTGAATCAATGGTCGCGCTGACAACCAGTGCCGCGGGGAATTAAGCACTCTATGAGGGATTACAAAGCACCTCACGTGGCGGGCCAGTTTTTTTTGACCGCGCTCTTATCTTTGGCATCGATGGTGTTTATACCCGCAGCGCTCAGTTTAGAAATTGGAGACCCAGCGCCGGACTTCAAACTCAAAGGGTCTGATGGTAAGACGCACCAGCTAACCGAGTATTTAGGCGACAGACCGGCCGTGATTGCTTTCTTTCCAAAAGCGTTTACCGGCGGATGAACGATAGAGTGCAAGTCGCTGCGTGACAGCATCGATCAATTATCAGGCCTTGATGTGGTCTATTTCATGCTCAGCACGGATACCATCGAGGACAACACGAAGTTCGCTCATGAAAATGGTGCAAACTTCCCTATACTCTCTGATCCGACGGGCGAGGTTTCCGCGATGTACGATGTTCTGGCGGGCGGAATTGCGCGACGCGTGACGTTTTACATAGCGCCAAATGGCAGCGTGGCTCACGTCGACGAGAAGGTATCTGTCCGTACTGCAGGTGCTGACATCGTCAGCAGATTACGTGCCCTTGGTTACTAGCAGGGATCAAAACACCCGACCTATTCGGGTGTAGTAGTTCCTCTGGCCGCCTTCAGCCACGCCAAAACCCAACTGCAGCGTACCTATGGGGGTGTCGGCACCAATAAATGCCCCTGATGAGATGACTGAGTTATCGCGATTAATCTCGTCACGGTTCTGCCAGGCACCGCCATACTCGAGCGACGCGCCTATCAGACCGTCCAAGATAGGCAAAGGTTCAAACCTCTGATAGTAAACCGCCGATATAACGCCCATGTATCGACCCCTAAGCTCGTGAGCGGACAAGCCTGAAACCAAACCGTAACCACCCACCCTGAACTCAGTGTTTACCGTCGGTGCAGACTCTGTACCTCCCAGATGAAGATTAATCCCTAAGTTATGTTGCCCATAATCAAAGTACTTGCCCGCGTGTATTCGCCATTGTCGAAAGCTGTTCTCAGTTCCAAGCGCCTCGAGATAGCTGTTCCAACTCGCTTCGACCACCGTCCCACGTGAGGGAAAGTCGATGTCGTCTCTCGTGTCAAAAACAAAACGAAGGTCAAGGCTTCCCTCCTCAATATCCGTATCAGCAAAGGTCTCAGGACCCGAGACTGCAAGTGCGCGGCCTGAAATTCGGTTCAATCCTAAGGTGATGTGCCAATTTTCGTTGTAGCTGTACCCAAATCCGGCGCGGCCCTGCAACTTCCTGAGCGCGTAAACGGAGAACCGCTCACCGTCGACGTAGTCATAAAGCGCTTCATCTTGGTAACCCGCCTCCGCATACCCAAACAGCGCTCGATGTTGCCTAAATGGCCAGTGAAGTGATGTCATAACCTGAGGCTCATCGCCAAAACTGACCCAACTGAGCCATTCCGCGCCGGATTCATTAAGCGCTTGTTTTGAATAGCCAAGCAGAAAAGAAAAACGGGAATCATGGTGGAATTCGCTATTGAGCGATAATCCGAAATGCAAGTAATTGGGCCCCCAGCGCTTTTCCTGAGCGGTAATCTCGAGGACTTCACCTTCAGGCGTCTCATTTAGCTGATAACTGACAAGCTCAAACTGTCCAATACCATGGATCCGGTTCATATCATCGGCAATGGTTTCCAAATTCACGGGATCACCCACTTTGACGGTGACTTGATCGAGAATAACGGCATCGCCTAGAGACGAGAGATTCTTCACTTCAACGCCAGCCAAACGACCAAAAGACGGCTCGGGTTTTTTGCTCGCCCACTCAAGGGCAGGCTGCTCCAATACCCTAAGTTGATCCGCATGACTCAGCGCCGCATCGAAGCCCAGCTTGATCGCTGGACCAGCGTCGTTGAAATCGACCGCCGAAACCGAAGAGAGCTCAGGAATAATCAACACATCGTCCCCACTCAACCGCAAACGCTGGGCGGCCGTATTCTTGACGACCAACAATCGAGTTAATTGATCGGTGATCGTCAGAATGTTCGATACATCAGGCCGATCAAGCATGGGTGATGTGATGTCGACTGCGATAACCACGTCGGCACCCATCCATTTCGCCACATCAACGGGCAAGTTGTTGGTCACACCGCCATCGACAAGCAGCCTTCCATCGATCTCGATGGGCGCAAAAATTGCGGGCACCCCCATTGACGCTCTGAGCGCCAAGGCTAATTCCCCGTCTTTTAGAATAACGGCCTCACCGTTCACGATATCGGTCGCGAGCGCACGAAACCGTATGGGCAATTGATCAAAGTCACGGACGTGAGCGACATGAGCGGTGAGTTTTTGCAGTGCCAGAACCACGTTCTGTCCTTGAATCGCGCCGGATGGGATGACCAACTCGCCATTTCGTATCCCAGGACTACCTGGAATTGAAAACGTGTCTTCTCGACGTTTGCGTTGAAGCCCCCTGTCAGCGCGTGAGACGTCATCGGTCAAGGCATGTTCCCAGTCCATTCCCAACATGGCGCTCTCAATTTCATCGGCCGACATGCCCGACGCATAAAGCCCGCCCACAATGGCGCCAAAGCTCGTACCCGTAATGACATCCACTGGAATTTGATGAGCTTCCAGATACTTAAGAACACCAATGTGAGCCGCGCCACGAGCACCGCCACCTGAAAGCACGACACCAATCGTCGGGCGATCAGCGAATGTCGCGTGACCCAGCAGGATCAACGGGATAAGTAGATAACGTCCCAAGTGCGCTTGTTTCGTCTTCAGAAGTTTAGTCATACTCAGGTTTGCTCGTCTATTAAGTGGTCTTCCTGGTTTCGCTACTCAAAGGCAAAAGGGCAGATCTATGCTGCAGCTATCCATGTATTTTGTTTGGTCTGTCTCAAGGCACACGGAAGCTCACTTGCGAACGCGATTGTTTGATCGATCTGTCCTCTCATTTCTCTACGAGCAGCTCTAAGAAGAAAATCGCCGATACCAAAACAACAAGAGAGCTGAGCCTAAGCTCGTCTATTTTTTTTGATTTCCGCCATGAGTCCGAACATCGCCACGGTGTCGGTTGCGCCCCGCTCTCCTTTAAATTCTCGATAAAGCGTATCGACATTGATGGCGATTCGCTCCGCATCAATCCAACGATCATAATCACCGAGTGCAATATCCATTGCCGCATCACGTAGGGAGAGACCCGCATCGAATCGTTTTCTTGCTTCTTGCTCGATATAACGGAGGTAGTCTTGAACGGCTCTAACGCCCGCGGCATCCGTGATCGGCCCATGTCCGGGGACAATCACCTCGGGGTCCAAAGCCAGAATCCGCTCACAAGCATTGATCCAATTTGCAACAGGCCCCGCCCACATGAGCGGCGTACCTTCGATAAACAAGATATCGCCCGTAAAAATGGTTCGATCCTCTGGAATGTAGGCGAGCACGTCACCACGCGTATGGGCAGGCCCGACCTCAATCAGATGGACGGCTTTATCGCCCACGGACAATTCGAGCTCGCCCGTAAACGTCACCGTGGGTAACTTTTCTGCCACATCATTAAAATCAAAAGCGCCAAAGATATCCGTAAGATAGGCTCCCGTGTCGCCCATGCTCCCTGCGGCTGCCATAAAACCTTGCATCATCGAGGGCGTAAATGACTCCATCTCGGATGCGCTGGCCTTTGAGGCAATCACCTCCGCATTGATACAAAGCCCGTTACCATGCGTGTGATCTCCGTTGGCGTGCGTGTTCACCACCGTTTGGATGGCTTCAGCATCCACACCGCTGGCGTCGGCCATTGCGGTAAGCATCTCCCGCGTGAGCTTGGCGTCAAACAAGGTGTCGACCAGCAGCGAGGCCTCACCATCAACGATAAGACCAGCGTTTGACCAACCCCAACCGCCATCGGGCTGAAGCCACGCATAGACCCCCTGCCCCGTCTCATGAAGACCTTTCTTGTATTGCCATTGGCTCATTGGCTACCTCCGAGAAATACTCAGTCAGAGAAGCATGGTAGCGTGTAACGTGGCGCAAGTTGAAGCCTTCTTGTCCCGAGATCATTTTCACTCGGTGCGTGAGCTATCTGTCTTGAGCCTCGATCTCCTCTGTGTTGATTGTGTCGAGCGCTTGAAGCCTTTCGACCTTCAAGCCACAAGTTTTATAAAATTCAGTGACTTAACTCTTGAGGAATTAATGACTTTAGGGGGTTAGGGTTTTAGAACTTCA
>CAYZUV010000074.1:0-10469 GCA_964481245.1 uncultured Pseudomonadales bacterium | reverse complement strand
CGGTAGGGCTTTGGAACTTTAGATTTTCAACTTTTGAGCTTTAGAGTGGTTGCGCACTTGCGGCCTTAAAGCTTCGCGTCTTTGAATTTTTGGTCGTTTACGTTCGGGAGAACTAAGCAGCAAATAGTGAGCGAACTATCCTCCCGCATCGAATTCATCGCAGTGTTGCACCTCACTTGATCGATCGTTTGTGCCACCACTTTCTCTTACGCTAAAGGAATTGACTCGGCGGACAACACAAGATTTAGCTAGACTTAGCTTTAGAAGCAGACGCGCGTTAATCCTTTTTCTTCTCGTCCACTGTGGAGTTCCGTTAATGAGTGCTATCACCTGCATCGCAGACCTAAAAACGCTTTACCAACGACGGGTACCCAAGATGTTTTTTGACTACACGGAATCGGGCGCCTGGACTGAGCAGACCTTTCGCGCCAACGTAGATCAGTTGCAGGCTTTAAGCTTCAAGCAACGGGTGCTTGTGGATATCAGCGAACGCTCTTTAAATTCGACAATGCTTGGGCAGCCTGTGCAAATGCCCGTCGCTTTGGCACCCGTTGGGCTCACCGGATTTCAGCACGGTAATGGAGAAATCCTGGCAGCGCGTGCGGCTGCAACCTTCGGAGTCCCTTATACGCTCTCGACTATGAGCATTTGCTCAATAGAAGATGTTGCCGAAGCGACAAAATCCCCCTTCTGGTTTCAACTCTATGTGATGCGTGATCGAGGATTTGTTAAGTCGTTGATCGATCGAGCAAAGTATGCGGGTTGCTCAGCACTCGTACTCACTGCTGATCTTCAGATTTTAGGTCAGCGCCACAAGGACATAAAAAATGGCCTATCGACGCCGCCCAAACCAACCGTGCGCAACTTGCTCAGCATTCTCGGGCACCCTCGCTGGGCTTTCAGCATGTTGGGTGCCAAGCGAAGACATTTCGGCAATATAGTCGGCCACGTCCAGGGGGTGACAGATGCTGGATCCTTATCTGAATGGACAGCAAAACAGTTCGACCCTGCCTTGAGCTGGTCCGATGTCGCATGGATCAAGGAAGCTTGGGGCGGCCCACTCATCATCAAGGGTATTTTGACAGCAGAAGACGCACTTCAGGCCGCTAAAGCGGGCGCGGATGCGATTATAGTTTCCAATCATGGTGGGCGTCAGTTAGATGGTGCACCGGCAACCATCGATGTGCTCCCGGTCATCCGAGAGGCTCTGATTGATCAAGTTGAATTGTGGTTGGATGGTGGCATCCGGACAGGCCAGGACGTGCTGCGTGCCCTAGCACTTGGCGCCGATGCCACGATGATAGGCCGCGCTTACATCTACGGATTAGGCGCCGCCGGAGAGTCAGGCGTGCTTCGCGCGCTGGAGCTTATCCGCAATGAGCTTGATCTGTCCATGGCTTTCTGCGGCCGGACCGATGTCAAGGATATTGATGAACGCATCCTCTGGCGCTGATCCTGGCTGGCGACTGCTACGTGGGTTGAACACCTCTGTCACCGTTTGCATCCGCGAGCCCTCAAAGCCGGTTTCGGTGATAGACTCGAGGTCAAATCAAAGTAGCGCGCACCCGCGCTGAACCCATTGCTTTAGTTGAGGAACCCTCCATGTCTGACTTTCCCATGCCCTATGTTTCGACCGACTTATCCGGACAAGTGGCTTTTGTGACAGGCACCACGTCCGGCCTTGGTCGACGTTTTGCCAAAGTACTTGCCGCGTGCGGCGCGAAAGTGGCGGCCACTGGCCGTCGAGTGGACCGACTCGAAGCGCTTGCAGAGGAAATCAGAGCAGAAGGTGGCGTGTGCGAGCCCATTACAATTGACATGACGTCAAGAGAAAGCATTCGCTCGGCGCTTGCGCAGGCGCAGGAAAAGTTAGGGGTGATTCAAATTTTAGTCAATAACGCAGGGATCCCAGACGCTCAGCGAGCAGTCAAAATGTCTGACGAATTGACCGATGCCGTGTTTAACACCAATTTGGTGGGCCCTTGGGTTCTGTCCTGCGAAGTTGCCAAACGTCTAATCGAAGCCAAACTGCCGGGTCGAATAGTGAACATTGCCTCAGTTGCAGCGTTCAATACCACCGCCCATTCGGCGGCAACGCTCTATTCGACCACTAAGAGTGCCGTTGTCCGCATGACCGAATCCCATGCAGTGGAATGGTCGCGCTATCCAATTAATGTCAATTGCATCGCGCCTGGCGCCTTTTCCAGTGAAATGATGGATGGCATGCTCGAGCGGATAGGCGACATCTCAAAGGGCTTTCCTCGTGGCCGGATCTGTGACCCCGCTCAGATGGACAGTACACTGCTCTACCTCGTCTCACCCGCCTCTGAATGTGTGACGGGCACCGTGATTAAAATTGATGATGGACAAGGCTCGAGATAAGCCATCTCACCCTCAAGGCGCTCATCGATAACATCCGGTCAGGGCAAATTAGGCTACGCAGAATCAGCATCAACCAGATGATGCTGTGCCGTAGGCCGATCGTGCGTCAGCGAACAGTGCCCTAGGCAACGCGCGCCAGCACGACGCTGCTTTTCGCATAGTCTCTCGCAATGGCTGCCACCCCGCTCTTTGGAACGCACGTATTGGAACTAAGGCATCATGTGCTGAGTCGCCAATCCCTTCGGGCGATCACTGAGTAAGTTCTATCCGCCAGCCTCGGAGCAGGCGCACCCGGCGAGATAAACTCGGAGCAGAAACCCTTGATGAGCGGTAAATGATTGAGGAGTATAGGCGCTGGGAAATTTAGGATATTTGAATCTCAGCAACCTCAACAGACATTTGATCGAGTGGATACTTGACACTTAGCCGCGAGATTCAATCGTTGCCCGGGAGAGGGCAATTGATCCAAGTTCGCGACTTCCGCCCTCTCCACATCGCATCGCTAGTGACAACGTTCTAGGACATACTTTTAATCGGACACCTATCTTAGGAACTCTACATTAATAGCGATTCCTCAAGAATAACCCGTAAATAGCGACTCAAGGAGGACCCGATGAGCGACCAGGACCCAATACTTACCGAGAAAGATGAATTCATCACGACGATTACCTTGAATCGCCCTGATGCGATGAATGCCATTACTCCCGGGATGCTCCGCGACCTGAATGAGGCCCTAAAAGCGGCGGATGATGACCCGCAAACACGAGTGGTTTTGATCACGGGTGCAGGTCGTGCATTCTGCTCCGGGCTCGACCTCAAACAAGCGTCTGCTGGTGAGGGGATCAGCGGCGCGCTGAGCCGAACGGACGGAACATCACACTATTCCACTAGAGAAATTTGCACTGTCACATTACAACGGATGGATACGCCTGTGATCGGCGTGATCAATGGCGCCGCGGCAGGTTACGGCCTTGATCTCGCGCTGGGTTGCGACATGCGAATCATGGCCGATTCGGCGAAGCTACTACCCGGTTTTGCCAAAATGGGGGTAATCCCTGAAAGCGGTGGCACCTGGTATCTCCCTCGCCTTCTCGGCTGGGCTAAGGCGTGCGAAATTGCCATGCTGGGAGACCCGCTTTCGGGACCCGCATCGCTCGAGCATGGGCTGGTCAACAAGATTGTGCCTCATGATCAGCTGATGGAAGAAGCCCGAAGTTGGGCCAACAAGATCGCTGCCAATTCTCCGCTGGCCATACTGGAAATGAAGCGATTATTCCGCCATGGCCTTACCCAAGACTTCGAGAGTCATTCGCACCACGTCTTAATGTCCGTGCTTAATTTATTTAAAAGTAGAGATTTTGGAGAAGCCGTGTCGGCTTACATGGAAAAACGCGAACCTGATTTTAAAGGCCGATAAAGGCGCACACCATGAAACCACCCAAAATCGTCATTGTAGGCGCAGGAAGCCTAGAGTTTTCGGCAAGACTGACTGCGGACTGCCTGAGCTACCCTGCCCTCTCAAATGCGCAGTTTGCGCTGGTCGACATTGATCTCGAGCGGCTCGAATTCGCAGGTCGGATATTTGACCAAATCTGTATTCGGGGCGGCTATAACGCGAAAGCCACGCTGCATCAAGAGGTCACCGAGGCGCTTCCGGGTGCCGATTTCGTGATCACCTCGATCCTTGTCGGTGGCTTTGAGGCCATTCAAGCGGAAATTGATATCCCAAACCGGTATGGGGTTTCCCAAGCCATCGGCGACACGCTCACGCCTGGCGGCATCATGCGCTGCCTACGAACACTGCCTGTTCAAGCATCGATTGCTCAGAGCATCATGGCGCATTGCCCAGATGCGCTTGTGCTGAACTACACCAACCCCATGGCAATGTTGTGCGACGGCATGTTGAATGCGGCACCCGGGATCAGCCTGGTCGGTCTTTGCCACTCTGTCCAAAGCACGACCAAAGAATGGGCTGCGCGACTGGGCCTTGAGTATCACTCGATCGACTTTGCCTGCGCTGGCCTCAACCATCAGGCTTGGATCACACTGTTCACATCAAAAGGTGAGGATCTGCTCCCTCAGATTCGTGCATTGGCCGTTCGGGAGGATATTTGGCGCTCGGACACATCTCGAATGGAATACATCAAACACTTTGGCTTTCCGGTTACTGAGGCCTCTGGTCACAACTCCGAGTACTCACCCTGGTTCAGGAAAACTGAAGGTCATATCGAACGTTATTGTCCCGGAGGCGGTTGGAATGGGGGCCATGGCTTTATCAAAACGCTGTATAACCGCCCAGACTGGCGAGACACCATGCAAAGAATGGCAAACTGGGAATCGCCCATCGACTTGGCTCGCAGTCAAGAATATGGAAGTCAAATTATTCATGCCGCCACGACGGGTGAACCAGAGTTGATTTATGGAAACGTGAGGAACGACGGACTGATTAACAATTTGCCTTCAAGCGCAATCGTCGAGGTTCGGTGCAAGGTTGATTCCGACGGCCTAACGCCGGAGGTGTTTGGAGAATTGCCAGAGCACCTTGCCGCTATCAATCGAAATCAGGCGAATGTACAAAGGCTCGCTGTTTTAGCGGCTGAGTCCATGGACCCCGAAGTTGTCTTTCAAGCCATGTGTTTAGATCCGCTTACGAGCGCCGTGTTGAGCCTTGATGACATCCGACAAATGACCCAAGAGTTGCTCGAAGCCCACGCGGCCTTTCTACCTGCTGCCCTTACTGAACGATCTTTAACTAGCAAACCTCGGTTTGATCGAGGCCCGGCCGTGTCCAAGTAAAAGAGCCTTAAGGGCAGAGGCTGTTCATACAGGGCCGCACAGAGACTGTTATGTGAGCCGCAATAAGAGCACCTGATGCAGGAACCTTAAGTGCAGAAGCTTTGAATACGGTTCTCTTGGACACACTGGCTAGAATTGTCAAACCCTTGAGTTCCACGCCAAGGTGAGACAACGCCGCGAGATATGGGCGTTGAGTGCGAACAGGTTCATCGCAATCGATTGGACGGCGGCGGTTTCGAACGAAATCAACCTAATATCGTGTCCTATCTCTCTTGGAGGCGGTCTAGACGATGCAATGTGCGTACAATGAACCATGAGCAACGCAACACTTAGTTTGCAGGAAATCTGGCGCTTGGGATGCGCCGGTGAAACCTTGGCCAGCGCTGAGCAGAAGCACTTCGTTGACCTGGCCGCGAGCCGCTTTCACACCTTCGTTTTAAGCGCAGAATCTGCTTATCAGAGCAAGGCGGCTGATGAAGCCAAGGAATGGGTTGATCTTCTCGTGAAAGGTTTGGTGACCGAGCTTGTCACGAGTCCAGGACTTCGAGCCGCGTGGGATGTATCCCCTTTTAAAGACCACGTTTATGGCAGCCTTGTAGCCGCTTCGCTCTTGAAAACGCAGATCCACTAGCTCAATAAGTTCAGTCTCTGCCCAGCCAGCCATCGTTAGTTTTAGGACCACACCATGAACCTTGCGTCACGAACCCACCCTTTCATTCCTATCGAGGGCAGCCTGAATTTCCGGGACTTTGGCGGATACCTAACAGCTGAAGGCCAACAAATCGCTCAAGGACGATTGTTTCGCTGCGGTATGCTGTCAGACATCCCAGCGCATGCTTTTGCGGACTTTTCGGCGCTTGGGATCGACGTGATTTGTGATCTTAGACGTGAGGACGAAACTGAAATGTCGCCCACGCCGCTCGGCCCACCTTTTGAAGGGCGCCGCCACATTCCCATCGCGCCCGGCACAAGCCATGAACTCCGGAATTCAATGATGATGGAGGCCCATTCAGCGGAGGAACGAAGTGAACTCATGCGGGTGATTACTCGAGAAATCGCGACTGATTGGACAGGTGCCTATAGAGACGTGATGGCTGGCCTCTTAGAAACTAAACAGGGTTTTCTTATTCATTGCACCGCTGGAAAGGATCGAACGGGCTTCGGTGTCGCGATCATTCAGCTACTTTTGGGCGTGAGCCACGACGACGTCTATCGTGATTATTTGCTCACCAATCAGTCGAATGACCTAATCGAACGAATTCGCCATCGTATGGCTGAACAACAAATAGATATCGATGAAGGCACCCTAGAAGTCATCGCAAGGGTACGACGCCCTTACCTAGAGGCGGCGCTCGAAGGTATCGAGACTGAATTTGGTGGTTTGCGAGGGTATCTTGAAGCCGTCGGCGTTGGTGAGATAGAAATTGACGAATTGAAGTCTCGCTATCTAGTGCCCATCTAAACGCTCGAGCATTGGGTATTCAGACCCAATGGCACTTTGTTCAAAATTCCCTCGAATTAGCCTTATCCCGGCTCAGAGAAGATCGGTAATGACTAACCTGGAACTAAACCAAGATTCGAGGGGATTTATCACCATCATCGCGGCCAAACTTTGAGGGTCTTGACGATAGCCTGCGAGCTCCCGCATCTTGTCGTTAACGCTTTGGCGCTTATGCGAATATTGATAGGACTCAATTATCTCGTTCACTCACCCAGTTCTATTAACATTGATAAACGCCTGCTCTCAAGTGACATTGAACCAACTCGCAATGCCGAGTGATGGGTCTTGGACGGTGATTAGGCATTTCGAGACCGAACAAAGAAGACAGTCAAAAGGTTTAACGCCCGCCTAAATTATTCGAACACGCCTCTTTAGGACACCACCTCGAATGACCGTCAACAAGCTTCTTTATTTGAAGGGTTCAACCGGCCTCAAAAAGCAGTTTTGCGTTGTTTTGGGCCGCTCACGCTGCACTAGATGGAAGGCTCTGGCATGATTAATCATCATATCGCGATCACGATCATGACGCCCGCTTTGTTCATCGCAGCGCTTGCAGTTGCGCTGCCTTTGATCTTTTGCGCGGCGCTTGCTGGAATCACAAGATCAGAGTTTAGCCCCTCGTAAGTGTCAATGGCCTTGATAATGAGTGGCACTCTCGCGACGCGCTCATTGCGAACGGCATCGTTGATATCAAGGTCATAACTTACCCCGCGTTTGTTCGCGATGTCGTCAAAAGACGTATCCTGGCTCGGATACACAACGCTGCCATCCTCAGCCCGAATCGTTGGAATAGTCGCAATCTCAAAGTCCGCCACGGCCGTCGCGTCTATCAGAAGCCCCGAAAACTCACCTGCTGCATACTCGTTAACCGATGCTCTCAACGATTCAGCAACATTGTCTGGCTTGTTCGACTCAATCCACTCGATAATTCGGCGCGCCGTATCCGCCTCTTGCTGATTGCTCAAAACAAAAGTACTGGATGCAAATGCCCTGCTAAATACCTGATTTTCAATCCATATTAGGCTTTGGTTGACTCGGGTTCGGAGGCTGAATCTGGCTAATAACTGCTCAGACCAACTTCGACGCGCGTTGTGAAATGCCAAATCAGCTTGCTTCGGCATAACGGCTTGCAATAGATCACCCCCTATGGGCATGGCGAGGGTCACTGTGTAGATATCGTTCTGGTAGTTCTCTTCTACCGGTACAGCGCCCTTGATCACGCCCTGAATTCGCGTGGCGGTGGTGCTTCCCTCGACAATCTGGTCAACCACTTTGGTCATCGAGGTGAGACGAACACCTTTCGTAAGCTCTAAAAGGTTGCGCTGACCATCAACCACCGCTGCACGACGGGACAGTAAGCGTTTCTGGGGCGCGGACAGGCCCTCTTTGGCTGTGCCGTAACCTTTGGCGTAAATGATGCCTTGAGTCCAATTAATCTCGCCAGAAGAGGCTTTCTCAACCACATCATCAGCGAACGACGCTGATGCCCATAAAACAGCAACACACAGCCATTTCGCCGACATCTGAAGTCTTTTTATCATTGGCTCCTCCTGATATCGCTCTAGCCTATTTTAGAGTCGATCTAGACACTGGGTTGATCAAGACCGCGGTAACGCTCACGAGCTTTGGTCACTTTCCTCAAATAATTCCGCGTTTCTTCATAAGGCAAGTTCACCACCATATGATCAAAGACTTCTTGGGGCGTCAAATCATTGATTATTGGAGCGGCTCCACTGACGCTGGTATTGCCAGTAAAGCTTCTCGCGACATTACCAGCGCCTGTATTGTAGGCCGCGATCGCGCAATAAACCCGACTTTGTTCGTCCTCTATGGCTCGAAGGTACCGGGAAAGTAACAGATCAAGATATGCGGTGCCTAATTCAACATTTTGATCTGGATTGAAATAATATTCCGGCCCCAGGACCAGTTTCTCGCCATATACGTAGTTGTACGCATCAAGGCCACCCGAACTCGGCACCAACTGCATCAGACCAAATGCGGGAATATGGGATCTTGCTCGGGGATTAAAGTGGCTTTCCGTTTCCATAATGGCATAGACCAGGCTGGCGGGCAGCCCGCGCCGTTGCGCCTCAATCATGACCTGCTCTTGGTAACGCTTGGCACTCTCGGAGAGATAATCTGCCTTAAATGGCACGGAAACCGTGATCTTCTTAGCACCATTGGCTAGCTGGGTTGTGGTGACTTTCACATTGCCTGGACTCTGCGCGCCTTGGCCTTCCTCATCGCTCGCTGAGGGTACCTGGGCTTCAATCTCGGTAGCGATCGTCGAAGCATCGATCTCCACTAATCCCTCTAATACTGGCTGATTATTTTGAGGTGGTGCTTCGCTCAAAGAAATCGACTGAGAAGCAAGCTCTGCCTTGGCATAATTCAAAACGTCGTCTTTTTGACTCAGATCTGATTCGGTATCCTTTAGAGCACCTTGAACCGCTTGAGATAGATTTGACGACAACGATGACTCTGTGGATGCGTCATCGATGATTTGCTCGATAAGCAAAAAACCGCCTTCGAAATCAAATTCGCGGCGTGATTTCTTGTCTTCGGAATAATCAACCCATGCATTTTGCGTAGGTAACACGGCGTCCTCAGGTCCCCAGACCCCTTCAACTTCCCCTTTCAGGCGCGCAAAGGCTGCTTCAATAGCCGCATCAATAGCCTGATACTCGGCTTCCAATTGAGCATCAAGATCCTGAAACTGACTCTCGAGCTGCGCATCAAGTGCAGCAAAGGGATCCTCTTCGGCTACCGATCCCACAACGGGGGCCATAGCGAGCGCCAGGGTTGTGAAGGCTCGAATCAACATGTTGGCTCCAGATTAGCTACCAGAGACGACAATGATCACCTTGCCACCAGCAAGGTAATCACCCGATAGCGTATTACTCGTGAAGATCGAGATCGCGTCCTGATCGCTTATCACTAATTCCGACGCTTCCCCAAGGCCAGTGGGCGTCACAATGAGCGAATTCTCGCCGACAACGTCAGCCATGGACTGGGCACTGTCGAGTGTCGCCGCCCAGTGCAGCCAGTCGGACCCCATCGGCACATGACCAGGCCCATAAAGTTCCTTGCCGGCTGCTGTTTTCAATCGCACATCCAGCATCGGTGAAAAATTAAGGCTCGATGCATCCACGATGAGACCCGAATGGGCTGAACCGCCCGCCGATTGCGCCGCAGCGGGTGCCGCAGGAGCAGCTTCAGCTTGGGCTGGCGCGGGCGTAGTGGCGTTTGCCGTTTGAGGCGCCGACGCCTGAACAGCAGCCACATCCTGCGCGCTGAATCGCTCCTCGACTGGCGCACCTTTTAAATTCGGCTGCGTGACTGAAGACAACGTTGTTCGGCCCCGACAGTCGCCATCATCTTGTGCGAGGCAGACGGCCATCGTCACACTCGCAACCCAGTTATCAGCTTCCAGCTCAACAGAGGATGCCATCTCAAACGAGCCTTGAAGCATGCCCTTGACCCGAGTCCCAATAATGTCGCTCTCAAGCGCCATGTCCTTTACCGTTGTGCCTGCCGTGACTCGTACCCCGTTAATCGTTTCAAGCAAATTTCGCTGCGCATCAATCTTTGCGGCGCGAACAGCCATTAAACGCGCTTGGCTCTCGGGGAACCGGTTGGCATCGGCAAACCCAAACCCCTCGGCTTTTAAAATTGAAAGGCTATCGGCCTGAACCGCAAACGCCAGGAAGAACTGGGCTACTACCATCCATAATTTCATTCCAAAGTCTCCTTATGCTTCCCGTTGCAGGATCTGTTTCAAATTATGCAA
>CAYZUV010000073.1:0-10612 GCA_964481245.1 uncultured Pseudomonadales bacterium | reverse complement strand
AGACCAATACGCCAGAGTGGGGTGCAGGCTCTCAGACATTCAACGACGTGTTTGGTGCGACCACAAACCCCTTTGACCCCACCAAAACGTGTGGCGGTAGCTCGGGAGGCGCAGCCGCCGCCCTTGCGGCGCGTCTCTTACCCTTGTGCGATGGCAGCGATCTAGGTGGCTCTCTTAGAAACCCAGCGAGCTTCTGCAACGTCGTGGGCTTTCGGACCTCACCCGGCAGGGTTTCTAACTTACCTAATGAGGCGCTATGGAACGATCTTTCGATCACTGGACCAATGGCAAGAACGGTTGATGATTGCGCGCTGTTACTTTCCGCCATGGCAGGACCAGACCCCGCGTCGCCACTTTCTATCCACCAATCAGGCGCCCAGTTTTGGCCGCTCGATGCGCTCGCATATGAGGACATTAGGGTGGCCTTCAGCCCTGACTTCAACGGTCAAATTCCATTTGAACCTGAGGTGGTTGCCGCAACGGAAGCTGCTGGCGCCCTTTTAGAAGCCGTCGGTTGCAGCGTTGAGCGCACCTGTCTTGACTTTTCTGGCGCCGACCGCGCGTTCGAAGTACTTCGTGCGTTGAGCTTCTACAGCCGTCACGGCCCTGGCATCGAGCAGCAACCCGACATGTACAAAGACACGGTCAAGTGGAATGCTGCCGAAGGTGCGGGACTGAGTAAGGCCGACCTGATGGACGCAACCGCAAAACGAAATGCCCTGGGCCAACGTTGCGCAGCTTTTTTTGCGGATTTCGATTTTCTCATCTTGCCGGTGGTCCAAGTGCTGCCGTTCGATGTCGGCGAACCCTGGGTTAAGACCATTCACGGCGAGTCGATGCCCACCTACATCAGCTGGATGAAATCGTGCTACATGGTCTCAGCCCTCGGTACGCCAGCCATTTCGATTCCTCTCACATTCAGCGACCAAGGCTTACCGGTGGGCCTTCAAATCGTTGCCCCTTGGGGACAAGACCTTCGCCTCTTACAGTTTGCCAAGCGCCTTGAAGCTCAGATTTCAGCGCGAACGATTGTGCCGCCCCTGATTAGCCAATAGCATCGTATTTATCGTTCTCGGTCTATTGAGACTAACCATCAGGACCCAGTGAGACTGTCATGTCAGCCATATTCAATTCGTTTGTTTCCCATCTCGAATGCAGTGACTCCGGCACGACGTATACGGCTGACCAGCTGTACAACCTCTCAACATCGGGCCACCCTCTCCTTGTTCGCTACGATCTGGACGGCTTGAGTGCATGCCTTTCGAGGGAAGATTTCAAGCTGGCGGCACCGGGTTTCTGGCAATACGCGCGGCTACTGCCCCCAGGCGACAGCGCAGAGGCTGTGACACTCGGAGAAACAATCACACCGCTGATTGAGATTGATGCGCAATCAAGCCTAGATGCGCTTCAGCGAGTCTGGATTAAGGACGAAGGCCTACTCCCCACGGGTTCTTTCAAAGCCAGAGGGGTTGCTATGGCTGTGACCATGGCACGCGCACTTGGCGTCACTCGCATGGCGATGCCGACGAACGGGAACGCGGGCGCTGCGCTCGCAGCTTATGGCGCTAAAGCAGGCATGGAGGTTCTTTGTTACTGCCCTTCAGATACGCCGGCCATCAATATCGAAGAAATGCGTCACTATGGCGCTGAAGTGCACCTTCATCCAGGATTGATCCACGACTGTGGCAAAGAAGTCCAAGCTCGATGCCAAAGCGAGGGCTGGTTCGACACGTCGACGCTGAAGGAGCCCTATCGAATTGAAGGCAAGAAGACCATGGGCATCGAGCTTGCCGAGCAATTTAGTTGGCAACTCCCTGACTATATTTTTTACCCGACGGGTGGCGGTACCGGGCTTATCGGCATGTGGAAGGCCTTCAAAGAGCTGCAGGCGCTGGGCTGGATCGAGGGAGAGTTGCCCAAGATGATTTGCGTTCAGGCTGAAGGTTGTGCCCCGTTGGTGAGTGCCTTTGAGCAAAACCAAACCCACGCTGAGACTTGGAAGAACGCTCGAACAGTTGCCGCAGGTATTCGCGTTCCGAGAGCCATCGGCGATTTTTTGGTCCTCAATGCTGTTCGTGAGAGCGAAGGCTTCGCGATTTCGGTGAGCGATCCCGCCATCATCGAGGCGCGCGATAGAATCGCGCGACGGACCGGGTTTCTCATGTGCCCAGAGGGCGCCACAACCGCGGCGGCTTTGCAAAAAGCCCAGCACCTGGGTCTCATCAAGCCAAGGGCTCGTGTCGTCTTGTTCAACTGCGCAACAGGACTGAAATATCTGAGCTGACCTGTTTGCTCGTATCGCTCGATCAAAAGCGCCCGTCACTTGTTTTATCGCCAAGGCTCACGTTCAGCGATTCTTTTCCCGCCTCTGCCATGTCGCCACGTCCATCAAACCTCATTCATTTAGCCGCGTTTGTCCGGCGTCACGAGCCAGCGCACGTGAAGTAACCCATTCCCACAAGAGTTTGAACTTCGTATTAGGCGTCAAACGCTCATTCACCCGCATGCCCGTTTAATCTTCACTATCACGAATCTAGGGAAGGGTCGAAAACCTGCATTTAAAAAAAGCGACACAATGGCACTTAAGGAACGGATTCCGGCATATAATCCAGCTGAACCTTAGGGGTGGTCAAACGACCTGAGACACGCTGCTGTGAACCCTAGAACCTGATCCGGATCATGCCGGCGTAGGAAAAGGCTTGTCCCCTCGCTGAATTTCCGGATCCTCGAAACCCAGAGCCCGGACCATCACCATGCCATTGACCTCACGCTACTGCCCGTCGCAACTGATTCTTCTGAGTCTTTTTGCTGCCTTACCATCATTGGCAGATGACACCCTGCCCGAGATCGTGGTCGTGGGCGACTTGCGACAAACCTCCGAGCTCGAAACCATCACCAGCGTCACAGTGGTCGGTATCGAAGACGTCGCTGCCAAAAACGCCACTCATCTTGAAGAAGCGCTCAGCTATCTGCCGAACGTCAATTATGCTGCAGGCACTGCGCGTGCGCGGTTTTTTCAAATCAGAGGCATTGGCGAGCGAAGCCAGTTCGCAAGCCCACAAAATCCCTCCGTTGGCGTGCTGATCGATGGCATCGACGTGTCCGGCGCGGCCGACATTGCGGGGCTCTTAGACCTTGACCAGCTTGAAGTTTTGCGGGGCCCCCAGGGCACTCGCTACGGAGCGAGCGCCTTAGCGGGTCTTGTCTACATTAAGTCCGCGGATCCGACACCAAACGCTCACGCTCATCTCAAATTGGGCGCTGGCAACTATGGCGGGAAGACAGTCTCCGGTGTTTTTAATTGGCCGCTAAACCAGGATACGGCCATCCGTATCGCCCTTGAGCAACAGCAGAGCGATGGCTACTACACCAACGAATTCTTAATTCGGGATGACACGAACGCGAGAGATGAGCAATCTGTGATTGCGAAGGTTCGCCATGAATTAGCCCAAGGCCGGATCGATTGGGTGACTCGATTCTCTGATTTTGATAATGGTTACGATGCCTTTAGCCTGGATAACACCCGTCAGACCTTGTCAGACGAACCCGGTCGAGACGCGCATCGCATGGTGGCGCACGGCGTGACCTGGCATCAGACGCTGGGCGCCCATCAATTGGAAATGCACATCGATCGCGTTCGGTCCGACCTCAGCTATGGCTACGATGAGGATTGGGCCTTCCCAGACATTCACCCCTATAGCTACTCGTCCACCGATCAGTACGATCGAGACCGAGTCCGAAGTTCCGTCATGGTGAAGTGGTCCAATACCGCCCCGGCCGAGAGCGCCTTAAGTTGGCTTATTGGCGTGCAGGCCGCCAACCAGCGGGTTGAACTGACTCGGCTTTACACTTGGCTCGACGCGCCCTATCGAAGCGACTATGGGTACAAAACTCGGAGCCTATTTGGCGAGGTCAGTCGGTCGTTGGCTGCGCGTCTCACATTGCTTTTGGGTGCGAGACTCGAACAACGGCGCCAATCGTTTCTGGACTCTAGTGATCTGCACTTCAAGCCGGACGATACGCTAGGATCGGGGCGGGTCGCCCTTGAGTGGTCAATCAGCGATCAAGCCATGACTTACATCAGTCTAAGCCGAGGCGTTAAATCAGGAGGGTTCAACACCGATGGATCGCTTCCCGAAGGACTCAGATCGTTTAATCCCGAATCTCTCCTTGAAATCGAAGTAGGCATTCGAGCCGCTCTGCTTGATGATCGTATGCAACTAAAGGGCGCCGTGTTTCGGTCCGATCGACGTAACCAACAAATCAAAAGCTCACGCGTAACGCAACGAGCAGATGGCAGTACGGAATTCGTGGACTACTTAGGGAATGCTGCAGAGGGGACGAATCAAGGTCTCGAATTAGAGGGCCGATTTCTACTTTCCGATCACTGGCGCGGGCGCTTTGCGCTTGGCTTACTCGACACCGAGTTCGAGGATTTCGTTAACGAATTTGGAGAGGATTTCAGTGGCCGAGATCAAGCGCAGGCCCCTCATTACACAGCGCAAGGCCATTTGATGTATGAAGAAGAGTGGCTGACCTTCCAAGTCGGTTTTGAACTCAAAGACGAATTTTATTTCTCGGATCGTCACAACGCTAAAAGTCGCCGATATGCCCTGCTGAACGTGAACAGCACCTTTCATTTGGGCGCCTTCGAGCTTTCGCTCTGGGGCAGAAATCTGACTGACCAGACCATCTACACACGGGGATTTGGTAGCTTTGGAAACGATCCAAGAAAAGACTATGTCACCGAATCCTATTTCCAGTTCGGCGAGCCCCGAGTCTGGGGTATCACCTTATCAGGGCGCCTAAACGATGATTGATCACCCCTTAACCGCGAGCATCGACATCAGCTTATATCCCCTGAAGGATGAGCACTTAAAGCAGATCGAGGCCTTTATCTCAAGGCTTCACGAAGAAACTGAATTCAGTGTTCACACTGAGGCCCTGAGCACCCAGCTTTACGGTGACTTCGGAGCCATGATGCGCTGCCTGACGCGAGAGATCGGCACTCACTTCCAGACCTACGGCGACAGCGTCTTTACCATCAAGATTCTCAACGGAGATCGGTCTCATCAAGCTCTCTGACGTCGCTGCCAGTTTCGTTACGGGCATGTTGCAAACCACCATGATCGAGGCCTTGGCCGTCGCGTTTGCGCTCGCTTATTTGGCACTGGCGATCAAACGGAATATTGGGTGCTGGGCGGCCGCGGCGATCTCAACCACGCTTTACCTTTTTATTTTCCTTGGGGTCAAGCTCTACGCTGAAGCCCTTCTGCAGATCTTTTACTTGATCATGGCGGGCTATGGTTTTTTGCATTGGCGGAAGGTCGAAAGTGAGGGTCTCCAGCCCGTGGTTCGCTGGTCTAGCCGTCAACACGTGCTGGCGTTCGTACTCATCGGGCTGGCAAGTTTTGGCCTCGGTCATCTTTTAAGCCTCACGGATGCCGCGTGGCCGCTTGTTGATGCGTTCACAACCTGCGCCAGTCTTGTTGCAACTTGGATGGTTGCGCGCCGCGTCCTAGACAATTGGGTTTATTGGCTGGTGATCGACAGTGTCTCCATTGTCCTCTACCTCGAGCGAGCGCTCTTCTTCACAGCCTGTCTCTTCGCGATCTACATCATCATGATTTTCTTCGGCTGGCGAAGCTGGACACTCGCTTATCGCGCCCACACTTGCCAGAACGACAGTTCCCCTCGACACCAAACCACTTAAGTGCACTCAAATAAAAAAGCCGGGCACTCGCCCGGCTTTCTTATTCGCTTGTCACTCACCCCATTCGCCCTTTCTGGCGACTGGGTGCTTTTGTTAGAAACTTTTACCCACGGTGAACACCAGCGCCTGACTCTCGCCATCCGCTTGGTCACCGAGATCATCAGAGAAGACAAAGAAGACGCCCAAGTCGATGTCCGAAATCGTCGTGCCATACCCGAGTTCGATATAATCGCCGTCAGCATCTTTCCCGAAACTTCCGTATTTCGCGTAAATACCTACTTCGGTCTCGACGGTTGCTTCAAGAAAGCTGTAGTCTGCGGGGTTGCCAAAACCATCCCACTCGCCGACCGAGTAGCCTACGCTGACCATTCCGTAACCCACACCTAGGTTGATTTCCTCGTAAGTGTCATCGAAATCCCCAGTGTAGTAGTACCCTGTGAAACCTACACTGGCGCTGAACCCCGATTCGGTCTCTATGCCGTATCCGCCATACAGGTCAACCTCTAAGCCATCGCCGACGTCCGCCGCCCAAGAACCAAGATAAAGACCGCCTTGCTCGAAGTCGATCCCCGCGCTACCGCTGGATTCTTTTTGCAGAATGCCGCGAAAGTAATATTCACTGGCATAGCCAATGTTGTAAGACACATCGGCATTGGCTTGTGTGGCTGAGAGCCCGGCGCTAGCAATCAGCATGACCGTCATTAATCGTTTCAAAGTGTGCATGTTTATTCTCCAAGTGTTTTGGGGCCAACCCCGAGCTTTATCGAACGGACAAAGCACGGCGGTTATGACTGTGCTGTGACCTCGCTTGCCTTAAAGCAATGGGCGGGCCAACTTTGTAAAGCGCTTAAAAGTCAGCTTATTTTTGGCAAACACGCGCCAAACTAACGATGAACCCGTGCTTTTGATGCACTAAATGCTTGCGCCCACTGGCCTGTGCACCGAAATGGCGCACTCAATTGACTCAGCGATAGCGCTGACGCTTAACTTGATCACAACCTTGCCCAATCCTTCACTGCCCACCGATTTTCCAACGCGGCAGAACCTACGCTCGGGTCGATGAACCTTATGAAGAACCTCTCTCCTAACCGAACCGCGGCTGTCTGCAGTCTTCGCGCGACCACTTGTTGGAACAAAGTGAGCTGATACACTGGGGCGGCATCGGAGGAAACCACTTATGCTAAAACTTCATCACGCACCCAATTCCCGAGCCGGCCGAATTGTCTGGCTCCTCGAAGAGCTCGGGCTAACCTATGAACTCAATGCCATGAGGTTTCACCCTGAAGATCTAAAGTCTGATGCTCACCGAGCAAGACATCCGCTGGGTCGTGTGCCCGTTCTCGAGGATGGCGACATCACCCTGTGGGAATCGGGCGCGATTGTGGAATATCTCATTGAGCGACACAGCGACGGTGCACTTAAGCCGAGCATAGACAGTCCAGAATATCCCGCTTATCTACAGTGGCTCCATTATTGCGAGGGCATGGTGATGCCCCCAGTGAACACGATCGTGGTACAAACCCTCTTACTGCCACCCGAAAGGCAAAATGCCGAGGCTTTGGGCCAAGCCCAAAAGCTGTTGACCCGTGCCCTTGCACCCGTTGATGAACGACTGGCGAACGTCGATTACTTTGCAGGGACCTTTTCTGGCGCTGACATCATGCTGGGCCACGCGGTTTTTATGTCGAATCGATTGGGTTGCGTACCTGAAGACTATGCCAATTTGAAGGCTTATATTGCCCGACTTGAAGCCAGACCCGCCTTCGTCAAGGGCGTTGAGACTTGATCCCATAAAAGAAGCACGAAGAGGCTAGAAGTTGACCGTGTTCGGCACCGTTTGCCCGAGCCTCTCAACCCCTTGGCCCGCGCTAGAACGCGAGGAGAGACACTATGTACCCTGGTCATTACGACCCCAACCGCATCGCGATCGAGATGGCGGGCAGCCAACAGCAGATCACCTACGGCGAACTCGAAGCCTTTTCAAATCAATTCGCGCACTTATGCCGTAGTCACGGACTGGCTCGAGGCGATGGCATCGCGCTTTGCATCGAGAATCATCCCTATTTTCTAGCGATCTGCTGGGGCGCATTTCGAGCAGGGCTTTACTTCACGGCAATCAGCTATCGATTGCAACCCGCTGAAGTGGAGTACATTGTGAATGACTGTGGTGCAAAAGTGGTGATCACCTCCGCACACTTAAAGGACCAGTTTGAAGCGCTCGCGCCCCATCTCAGTCATTCACCAGCCTGCTACATGCTCGACGGGTCATCGACCCATGCCGCATCCCTCAAAGATGCGCTGAAGAATTTCCCAACTGATCGCATCAGTGATGAATCGTGCGGGCAGAGCCTGCTCTATAGCTCAGGCACGACGGGGCGCCCGAAGGGCGTCAAAAAGCCGTTGCCACCTGAGGCGTTTGGGGATCCGATTCCCTATTTTATGAGCGCCCAGACGCGCTATGAGTTCGATGAGAGAACGATTTATTTGTCGCCAGCACCGCTCTACCACGCAGCGCCGCTCGGTTTCACAATGAATGTCCTCCGATTTGGCGGCAAATTAGTGGTGATGGAGCAATTCAACGAAGCGCTCGCCCTTGAGCACATCGATCGTTTTCAGATCACGCACAGCCAGTGGGTCCCGACCATGTTCGTCCGGATGCTAAAGCTTCCAGAAGAACAAAAAGCACAACTCAAGGGGCGACATCACCGCTACGCCGTACATGCCGCGGCACCCTGCCCGATCACGATCAAACATCAAATGATCGAGTGGTGGGGGCCTATCATCTACGAGTACTACGCGGGGACGGAAGGCAATGGATCCACGTTCATCACATCAGAAGATTGGCTCAAGCACCCCGGATCTGTGGGTCAAGCAAGTCCTGGTTGCACGCTCCACATACTCGATGATGAGGGGCAAGAGGTCAGCATCGGCGAGACTGGCGGGGTTTATTTTGAAGGCGGAGGCCAATTCGTCTATTTGAACGATGAGGAAAAGACCAAAGGGTCCTATAGCGAGAACGGCTGGTCCACGCTCGGTGATATTGGCTACGTGAATGACGAAGGTTACTTGTTTCTCACCGATCGCAAGTCATTCATGATTATCTCTGGCGGCGTCAACATCTACCCCCAAGAAGCCGAGAACGTCTTGATCACGCATCCGAAAGTCGCCGATGTCGCGGTTTTCGGCGTACCGAACTCGGAGTTTGGCGAAGAAGTCAAAGCGGTCGTTCAGCCCGTTGATATGCGTGACGCTGGCAGCGCATTAGAGAGTGAACTCATCGCTTACGCGCGATCTCAAATTTCACATATCAAGTGCCCGAGATCCGTCGATTTTATGGCTGAGCTGCCGCGCCACCCAACAGGAAAGCTCTATAAGCGACTCCTCAAAGATAAGTATTGGGAGCAAGCCTCATGAGCCAGGCTTTTGAAGGGGTCAGAATTATCGATTTCACGCAAGTGTTTGCGGGTCCATTTGCCGTGATGCAGCTTGCACTGCTGGGCGCGGACGTCATCAAAATTGAACAACCCGAAACCGGGGATCAAACCCGCGGGCTGATGAATGCGTCTGATGATGGGAAGCCCTCGCCCTCTTTTCTGACCATGAATCTCAACAAGCGCAGCCTGACGCTGAACTTGAAACACCCCGAGGCCTCGCGCATTGTCACTGCCCTAGTCGCCACCGCTGATGTGGTGGTGGAAAACTTCAAAGCCGGAACAAT
Organism: uncultured Pseudomonadales bacterium; assembly: GCA_964481245.1. Classification (GTDB taxonomy): domain Bacteria; phylum Pseudomonadota; class Gammaproteobacteria; order Pseudomonadales; family Azotimanducaceae; genus UBA9926. The sequence continues at coordinate 1,181 of CAYZUV010000073.1, read as the reverse complement.
GGACAAACTGGGGTTTGGTTTTGAAACGCTTCGAGCAATCAAGCCCGACCTTATTTATTGCTCGATCTCGGGCTATGGGCAAACCGGGCCAAAGGCAGGTGAAGCCGCCTATGATGGCGCCATCCAAGCAGCCTCTGGGATGATGTCTCAGAACGGGCACCCATCGACAGGACCCACTCGAACCGGCTTTATGCCCGTGGACATGTCCACTGCGATGCATGCAGCATTTGCGATCGCAAGTGCCCTCCACCGCAAGGCAATCTCTGGCGAAGGGCAATACCTCGACCTCGCCATGATGGACACAGCGCTCGTGCTTCAAGCCGCTCAAATCAGCAACTACAAGAACCAAGGTCAGTTGAACCCACTCCAAGGCAACGCCTCGCCCACTGGGCAGCCCACAGCGGATGTCTTCTCAACCCAAGATGGCTTCATTCAGGTCACAGCCTTGCGGCAAAACCAGGTGGAAGCCCTGTTTGATGCCTTTGGCAAGCGCGAGCAACTGTCAGAGATGGGGTTCAGAACCCCTCAAGAGCGTGCAGAGAATGCTGAGATTGTGAGCGACTATTGCGCGCAGGCGCTTCGCGAGGCATCCACGCAATCTTGGCTTGAAGCCTTAGCCAAGCGAGGCATTCCCGTGGCTGAGGTGCGCGATTTACCGGCGGTTCTGCAGGACCCTCAACTCGCAACTCGCGGTGTGGTGCAAGCCATTGAACAAGCCGGAGAGACGGTGCACGTGGTCACGAGCGGCTACATCGCCAATGTGGATGGACCCCAAATCCAGTCGCCCTCGCCGGCACTCGGTGCGGACTCAGGTGCTATTTTGGAATCCCTGGGTTTTTCAGATACCGACATCGAGGCGTGGAAGCATGAAGGGGTGATCTAAACCGTACACCTTGAAACACAAAGAAACGTGATCGTGACCGCGCTTTGGGGATGTCAATCATCCTCACCAAACAAATCTTGTAATTGCCGCTCAGCGCTGCTCGATTGAACGTCAGCATCTAGCTCAGCTTCATCCTCGATCTCGGGCGCGTCGCCAAACAGTGCCGAGAGTTTGGCTGATGCATTCTGATCGCGCGCAGATTTACCCCCTTGAAGTCCACGCCTCGGCGTCAAAAAATCGCAGAAATTAGCACTGTCACTCTCTCGCGGCGGGTCAGCCAGATCGTGCTGACAAGCGG
>CAYZUV010000072.1:9448-10621 GCA_964481245.1 uncultured Pseudomonadales bacterium | reverse complement strand
GATGTCCACAGTCCTTTTGGACACTGGCCATCAGCTAACCAAGCGATGGCCAGAGCGCTTGAATACGCTGGCTATGACGTTAACTTTGAATTTGGTACTGGCGGTCACACCTTGCGCCATGGGGGCGCAAGATTTGCCGAGACGCTCCGCTGGATTTTCCGCGATTAGAGTTGATCCACCGCCTCTTGGGCGAGGCCGAGAGACAAATCGATTCGCATGCGGAGCGTGTCGAGGTCGACGCCTTCCGTGCTTTTTTTGCCTTCCATGTAACGGGCGTAGACCCCGTGCACAATACACGCCGTTTTCCACCGATTAAAACCCACATAGTAGTTGAGGTGCGACAAATCGCGACCCGTTCGTTCGGCGTACCGCGCCGCGAGTGCGCTGCGAGTAGGGAATCCAGCCACGTTAGTTGCCGCCTCTGGCGCCGGGGGTAACCTATCGGATGGGTCTGGCCAAGGGTTGAGCGCATAAGCAAGGTCAGCGAGAGGATCGCCCAAGGTCGAAATCTCCCAGTCCACAACTGCCGCGACACGTGAATTCGGTCCCATGAGACAGTTGTGAAAACCGTAGTCGCCATGGACGACGCGAATCGGCCCTTGTTCGGGCAGGTTGTTAAGAAAGAATTCTTGCAGTGAGTGGGCACGGTCGTCGTCGAATTGGGCGCCGGCGACCGATGAAGTCCATGAGCGATACCAGGTCTTGAGCTGCCGACCGACATACGAATCTCGCTTACCCAAGTCGCCCAGGCCGACCGCATCCGGATCGACTTGATGTAGGTCGGCTAATACGTCAATAAAGGAATGCGCCAGCCCCTCTCTCTCTGACTCCGGAATCAAGGCGCGTGTCTCATCCGCGTTGTAGAGCGGCTTTCCGTCAATTAGGCCCATGATATAAAACCAGGCGCCTGTGACATCCGGATCCTCGCAGAATCCAAAAGGCTGGGGTACCGGCACGGGGGTGGGTGCGAGCGCGGAGATCAGTGCCCACTCCCTCCCCATATCGTGTGCTTTGGGTAGGAGCTCGCCTTGAGGCGGGCGCCGGATGACCGCTTGGCGTCCCGCTTGATCCACGATTTGATAGGTGAGATTAGAGTGACCGCCTTCAAGGCGCGTCCAAGTGAAAGGCGGCTTGAGATCAGGCACATGTGCGCTCACCCAAGACTCGACCGCC
>CAYZUV010000072.1:7313-9348 GCA_964481245.1 uncultured Pseudomonadales bacterium | reverse complement strand
ATCATCTCTTCGGCGGGATCAACCCAAAAGTAAGTGGTCGCCGCGCCTGCCCAACCAAATTCTCCAACGTTCGAGAGCGACAGTGCTTGTCCGGTGTCGAGCATGAGCCTGAAGCCGAGACCCCAGCCATAGCCTGGCAGGGTGCTGACGCCAATGGTCAAGGGTAGCTGCGAAGGTGGGATCCGGTTTTTTAGCATCATGCTGTGCATTGAGCGCGATAGGATGCGGTCACCGTTGGGTGTTTTTCCGTTGATCAGCATCGTGGCGAACTTGGCATAATCAGCAATCGTTGAGAAAAGACCGTGACCACCGCGGCTAAGATTGGGATCATCCATGGGGTACATCGAGTCAACATTGATCCTGTGAAGCTCTTGTTTCATTGGCGGGTTAAGCGGGGACAGATCGCGAATGTCTTCGATGCCAAAGATAGGCAGGACCCGATGGCGTTCTGAGGCCGGCACGGTAAAGCCTGTTTCAGTCATGCCAAGCGGATCGAAGATATGGGTCTTTAAGAGATCACCAAGTTTTTCTCCGGTAGCGCGTTCGATCACATGAGCGAGAACATCGGTTGCAACGCTGTAACGGAAGGCAGACCCAGGCTGAAATGCCAGCGGTTGCTGCGCAAGAAGTTCCATCATGTCTTCAAGGCTACGATGACCGTCGCCAGCGATCTCTGCTTGGCTATACATCGGGGCAACGTGGCAGCCGGTAATGAATTCGTAGGTAAAACCCGCTCGATGCGTCAGAAGATCTTCCACCGTGATCGGACGTTCAGCGGGCTCGATTCGACCCGAGGGGTGCAGAACCCGCATCCTCGCGAATGCGGGATTAAATTGGGGTAGAAAATCAAATAGCCGAAGGCGCCCCTGCTCTATCAGGATGAGCGCCATCACCGAGACAATGGGCTTCGTCATGGAGTAGATGCGATAAATTGGCACATCGGGCAAAGGCGTGCCGTCCTCAGGGTCGGCAACTCCGGCTCGACCCTCTGAGAGCGTTTTTCCACCTGCTTGGACCAACCATTCGATCCCGGCAAATTCTTTTCGGTTGATATAGCCATTGGCGACTTGCTCGAGTACCTGACGTCGGTCGTGTGGCATGATGCGACTCCTTGGAAGGTGATCAGTTAGGGCGCCGGCTACTAGGTATCAGATTCAAAATCCGGCGCTGAAGCCAATGTGCACGGGTCCCAAGTCTTGGTCAAGCCTGGGTTTGAAAGCTTCGGCTTTGAAATCGAATCAGCCCAGTGTTTGGCGCGGACTAACCAATCCACGTGATATCTTCATCGTAGAGTCGAGAGGGTCAATTTCGTGCGACTGTTGGTTTTGAGTAATCTTGATCTGCCCAGCGCTTGGGCACTTTCGGCGTTACGCGTCGCCTTGCCAGATGCCGACATGGCGCTGGTTTTGACCACGCGAGTGGGGCAGGTCCCAAGCGAAAGTCAGGCGCTGCTGTCGCCGCTTGCGGCGATCGATCGGGTGGGTCTCTGCAGGTACTTGAACGTGAGTGAGCAGAGTCAGAACGATGCCTTGCTCGATGCGCTCGGCAGGCGACTGGGTTGCCCAGTGTCCCTGAGCCCCGGGATTAATCGCGCCGAGGGGCTCGCCTTGATCGCCTCATTCGATCCTGACCTAATCGTGTCCATTCGATTTGGGGAAATACTGAAACTGCCCGCAATTCGCCGAGCACGACGAGGGGTGCTGAATCTTCATTCAGGACGATTGCCCCAGCTCCGCGGCGTGATGGCGACGTTCTGGGCGATGTTAAATGGAGACGCGCTTCTCGGTATGACCGTCCATTGGGTCGAAGATTCGGGTATTGATGCCGGCACCATGGTGACCCAGACGCGTCAACCGTTACGACGCGGGGCGTCCTACTTGGCGAACACCCTGTCCTTATATCCGGCGGGTGTGAGCGCGCTGGTTGAGGCGATTAAGGCGCTGAAGGCAGGGCAGCGTCTGCCAGCGCAATTACCGAGGGGTGAGGCTCGCTATTATGGGTATCCCACCTTAATGGATCTCGAACGTTTCGCTGC
>CAYZUV010000072.1:0-7213 GCA_964481245.1 uncultured Pseudomonadales bacterium | reverse complement strand
GGCGTGACGTTGGCAGCGCAAAATTCGCTTTGCGAGCAATCGGGTGGTCGATTCCTTTTAGGGATGGGCGTTTCTCACAAGCCGCTGGTCGAGGGTGTTCGAGGGCTGAATTACGGTCCGCCCGTCGCGACTATGCGGTCATACTTAGAGAAGATGGCTGCATCGCCTTACACCGGGGTGATGCCCGCTGATCAACCAAAGACCGTGATTGCGGCACTCGGGCCGAAGATGTTGGCGCTCGCTGCTGAGCAAACCGCTGGGGCTCACCCTTATTTTTCCTCGCCTGATCATACGGCGATGGCGCGAAGCGTGATGGGACCGGATGCCTGGCTGTGCCCCGAGCAGAAAATTATCTTGGAAACCGACCCGGAGAAGGCGAGGGCACTGGCGAGACCTGTTGCGGGGATATACCAGAAGCTTCCGAACTATCGAAACAATTGGTTGCGGATGGGGTTGACCGAGGAAGATATTGACCAGTTATCAGATAAGTTTATTGATACCACCTTTGCCTGGGGTTCGGTTGCGGCCATCGAAGCGCGTATCCAAGCGCATCTTGATGCCGGTGCGAATCACGTCTGTATCCAGCCAGTAAATCCCAGTGGCCAATTTGGTGAACTCCACTGGGAGGCGCTTGAGGCGCTTGCCCCGGGTAACGCTTAGCCTTCGGCTCGGCTGCGATTGCGTCAGCACGCGCAGCCATTATTTTGAAGGGTTAGAGGTGGTCGCAGAGGGCTACCCAGCCAGTTGGCCGTGATAGTTGAAGCTACGGCCGTCGACTTTGTTCCAGTAGACGTCGAGACGCGGGTCTTCAACAGCCTCTCCTCTCAGCAAGGCGCCAGGCTCGACATGAGGGAAGATTTGATCAGCGAGTCTGATTTCGCTGGAGGACAATCGCCGGACGATGTGTCGTCGGGTCAAGTGTGTGGGGTGAGAAATGCCTGCCGCCCCGATGAGCTCACCGACGATGCGCAGGGTGTTGTTGTGAAAGTTGGACACGCGCTGCGCTTTTAGGTCGACATCAACCACTCGGTATCGAGTTGGGTCCATGGTCGCAATGCCCGTGGGGCAACGACCGGAGGCGCAATCTCTTGCTTGGATGCACCCCAACGCAAACATAAAGGGTCTGGCCATATTGATCCAATCCGCACCGAGCGCACAGTGACGGACGATGTCGTACGCGCTGACGATCTTGCCGCTGGCGCCGATTTTGACTCGATCTCTGATACCCGCGCCGATTAAGCAGTTGTCCACAAACACAAGGGCATCGGCAAGCGGGCAACCCAAGTGGTCGGTGAATTCTGCCGGCGCTGCGCCCGTCCCACCCTCAGCACCATCCACGGTAATGAAGTCGACAAAGCGTTGTTCCGTCACCATGGTTTTGACGATCGCAATGAATTCCCAAGGATGGCCAATACACAATTTAATTCCCACAGGTTTGCCACCGCTTGAGGCTCGCAACTGATCCACGAAATCGAGTAGTTCGGTGGGCGTGCTGAAGGTGCTGTGCGAGGCTGGACTGATGCAATCAACCCCCATGGGGATGCGCCGTGTTTCTGCGATCTCTTTGGTTACTTTTCCAGCGAGTAACATTCCGCCATGCCCCGGTTTGGCGCCCTGAGAAAGCTTGATTTCAATCATCTTGACCTGAGGCAGTCGTGCCTTGGCTTCAAAAAGCCCAGGATCAAACCGGCCTTGATCGTCACGACACCCAAAATACCCTGTTGAGATTTGCCAGATCAGGTCGCCTCCGCCCGCCTCATGGTACTTTGAAAGCGAGCCCTCGCCCGTGTTGTGAGCGAATTCACCCAGCCGTGCGCCGGTATTCAATGCTTGAATGGCGGTAGGGGACAGTGCGCCAAACGAGGTGCCAGAGATATTCAGAAGCGACATATCGTAGGCCTGATCACCTTCGCCCACGTGTGTTGTAAAGTCTTTCTGGTGGATTTCAATGGGTCTGAGTGAATGGTTCAGCCAGTCGTAATCTTCCTCGTAGAGATTCTTGATCGTGCCGAGCGGTCTTGCCGCGAGTATCGAACGTGCTCGCTGGTAAACCATGTCTCTCTGATTCCTCGAGTAGGGCACCTCATCATCGTCATCCTCCCAAAAATACTGTCGTAATTCCGGGCGAACACTTTCAAAGAAAAATCGAGCTTGCGCCAGTATCGGGAAGTTCGCCCGAACTCCCGAGCCTTTTTGCAAGTACTCGTAAATGCCAAAAAGGAAAAGGAAGAAGAACAACCCACCCGTTGTGATGACAAAAGGTGTTCGGGTGCCTGTCTCGAATGCGAAGACGCAAGCCAGCACCACCAAAAAAGCATAGGTGATGACTGAATACCGACCGAAAATCCAATCCATCATGTCCGACGTCCCTCTTGTTCGCCTAGAGACACAAAAAGTAAGGCGAATCGAGTGGGTGAGCAAGCGAAGTTTTTTGAGCATGAGAACGGGGCGCTCGATTGCTCTTTCTTTGAGGTGTGGGGCGACTTCGAACGCCACTGGGGGTTCAGCGCCTCATCGAGAGGCAGACCCATGGAATTTCGCTCGAGCAACCGTTTAGAGAGGCGGGTCCTCCGTTCAGGCGTTCGATTGCTAAAAAGAGAGGCTTATAGATGTGCTGCACCAAGCGGTGGTGACACGAAACGGAGAGTCGCTCGGCAACTCAGTGAATGAGAAGCAAATAGATCGAGGCTAGGACGAGTTGCAAGAAGGCAAACGCGAATGCTTTGGTCACGAACTCAATGAATGAAAGTTGAATCTTGTATTTATGTATCAAGGTCACCGCAACCACTGTCGAGGCAGAGCCAATGGGCGTGATGTTACCGCCTAGGTTCGCGCCAAAGATAACGCTCCACCAAGCGGCGGCATCAGAAGACAGCCCCATCCCGGCTAGGATCTTGCCTAGCATTGCCGCGAGCGGGATGTTGTCGGTCACAGAGCTCGCTGTGGCGCTCGCCCAGAGCAGCGCGGTACCCCCTGCGTGATCACCTAACTCGAGGAGCCAGGCGATCCAACCGCCAATCATGTGCAGCACTTGTGCATGCTCCATGACGTTAATGACCATGAAGAGCGTCATGAAAAAGATGATCAGATCCCAATCGATGCCGCGATAGAACGCATCGACATCGTGCCTAAATCGAATTAAAGCGATCATCGCGAAGAGCAGGGCAACGTAGCCCATGCCTAATCGATCGATCAGCGGCAGAACAGATTGAAGAGAGAACGCGCCAATGAGAAGAACGAACAAGAGAATCGAATAGTTGAAAAATAAGGGGCTTGGTATGCCGTCCCGCTCGTCAAACTTTTCCACCTGGCGACATGCGTCCTCGATTTCTTTAGGGTCCTTTAATCCTTGAACGTCGAAAACGTGAGCGGCGAGCACCAGCGTCGATGCGGTGGCAACGACCACGTAAGGTGCAGCGACAAGGAAGAATTCGACAAACGTAATACCGGCAAGGTTGCCTACGATGATGTTGGGCACCGAACTGATGAGCGTTAGGAGGCCACCGATATTGGTCAGCAAGCCCTCGGTGATCAAAAAGCCCAAAAGCAAGGATGTTCTGCCCAGTCGTTCAAGGCTCACAGCAGTGAGCGAGCCAATGATGATCATTGCGGTCACATTATTGAGCAGGGCAGAGAACAAGACGGTGAGGACCCCGTAGAGCCAGAGCAACTTACGGGGATCGCCTTTGGATAGTTTGGTCAGACGGACAGCGATAAATGAAAACAGCCCGGATCTTGAGGTGACATCGACGAAGAGGCTCGCCCCAACAATGATGGCGATGACCTCCCAATCGACGGCTGGAATATAAACCGGTAGTGCGATCGATTCGCCAAAGGCGTTCACCACTGGACCAAAGGGCAACAAATCGAAGTAGGTTGCAAGGAGGAGTGACAGAACGGCGAAAAGCCCTGTAATGAGCGACTTTTTGGCGTGAAGCGTTTCCTCAAAGGCAAGGCATAAGACCATCAAAATCAAAACTGCTGCGAAGAGCCATGTGATATTCTGCGACACGCCGGACTCAGCGCTAGCAAACGCCATCGGAGACTGAGCGCTAAAAAGTAAAGCGATGAGCCCCCAGAAGGTGTAGGCGCATACGGTGTGCTTTCGCTGAGCTTGCAAGGCGCTCATAAGATCATGAGCCCCACATCCGGATGATCCAGTGCGATCCCGGACGCAAGCCCTCGATTCACCGCACGATCCCCATCTCGACCATCGACGGCTACGAGCGTAGGCGAATAATCTTGAATCCAAGAGAGATAAGTTGGCAGCATAATCGCTTGTGCGAGCGCATGCGTCACCTTGATGTCGGGACGCGACTTAAAGATGCCGGTTAAACAACTTGTCATAAACGCCGTGCTCTCGTGCAGGAGCTCTTGCTGGAGCGCGTGGCGTGTCGTTTCCGTCGGAATATCCTTTACCCGCTGGATGCTTCGCATCAGCTTCTCTATCTGATCTTGAGGCTCAACGCGCATCAACTTGAGGTCACCATCGGTGGGCGTGGCCATGACGCCCCAGTTCACGAGGAGATGGTTGTCGAGCGGAAAGTCAATCAATAGTGCTGACCGCTTATTCGTCATATGCCGGTCGAGGCAGGTCTCATCTGACAAGACCCAGAGCGGTGCAGGATGATGCTGAATCAAAAAATCGGCCAGTCCGCCCAGCCCCCGATGCCAAATCGAGTCACCTTGGCCAATGTGACGCTGACTGACGATGAGGTCGGGTTTGGGCGCCGCGAGTCGGCCGAGGAGCGCCGCTCTGTCGAGAGAAGCGTCGACAAAAATGATTTCAATATGAAGATCCGGATGCGTTGGGCCGAGCCAATCTCGAAGGGTCTTCGCTATTACATTCGCCTCTCGCGAGCGCTCTGCCAGCAAAGCGATGTTCCTGAGCGGGGGTGGTGCCAGTTCGAATTCGATGCGCTCGGCACTTCGAAAAATCGATTCGAAGATGTCGAGTCGGGGGTCAAGTTGATCCATGACCACAGTTTTAACGGTAAGAGAACCCAGCTTCAATAGCTGAAATTATCGCGCCGCATCATAGGAGAAGACGCTCTGGGTAAGACATCGCGAGGGTTTCCTTCTGAACTTCGATGCATGACAACGCGATTCGGATCGCGGTAGTCTTGGAATAAGGCTAAGCACGGGTAGGCTAGGAATGAAACAGGTAGATGCCGTAATTGTTGGCGCAGGCTTTTCGGGTTTGTATTTGATGTACCGTTTTCTGAAGGCCAATCGAACAGCGGTGGTGTTGGAGCAAGGCGACGATGTCGGCGGCACCTGGTATTGGAATCGCTACCCAGGGGCCCGGTGCGATGCGGAAAGTCTCGCGTACTCTTTCTCGTTCTCAGAGGATCTAGAGCAGGAGTGGTCGTGGAGCGAGCGTTACGCGCCCCAGCCAGAAATTCTGGATTACGCAAGGCACGTGGCTGATCGCTTCGGGCTTCGTCCTCACATCCTTTTCAATACGAAGGTGTCGAGCGCTCATTGGGATGAAGCGGCGGGCGTCTGGACAGTGACGAGCGATCAAGGTGAGTCATTTGTCGGCCGCCATTGCATCATGGCCACCGGTTGTCTCTCTGTTCCGCAATTGCCGGATATTCAAGGCCTCGATGACTTTAAGGGGGAGCGATATCAGGCGAGCCTTTGGCCTCATGAAGGTGTGAGCTTTTCAGGCAAACGGGTGGGGATCATTGGCACTGGATCCTCCGGAATTCAAAGTATTCCGGTGATCGCCGAGGAGGCCGATCAATTGACGGTGTTCCAGCGCACACCCAACTTCAGCGTGCCGGCAAAAAATGCCCCTTTGGATCAGACTTGGGTTGAGGCTTTCAAGGCACATTATCCGGCACATCGGCATAACCATCGTATCGGAAACGGCAGCGGCTTCGGAGATTTGGATATCGAACCCAAGGGGGCTGTGGAAGACCCGATTTTATTTTCTGATGTCTCAGAGGCAGAGGCCCACCAGCTTTTGGAGGCCGCGTGGCAAAGGGGTGGCGCTCGGTTCATGGCGGCTATTGGCGATACCATGATGAACCAGACGGCGAACGATTTTGCCCGTTCCTTCATCCACAAAAAAATTCGCAGCATTGTAAAGGATGAGGCCACGGCTGAAGCGTTGTGCCCGACCAATCACCCAGTGGGCACGCGTCGAATCTGCGTGGATATCGAATATTTTGAAACCTACAATTTGCCGCATGTCCGGCTATTGAATGTCGCTAAGGATCCGATCCAGCGGGTCACTGAAACGGGTGTCCAGACGGCGTCCGAGCATGTGGATTTGGACGTGTTGGTGCTCGCCACAGGCTTCGACGCCATGACTGGTGCACTACTGAATATCGACATCCGCGGTCGGAACGACCGAGCACTGTCGGATGAGTGGGCTGCCGGCCCGCGGAGCTATTTGGGATTAATGATGGCTGATTTTCCAAATCTCTGGACGATCACTGGGCCGGGAAGTCCGTCCGTGCTGTCAAACATGATGGTGTCGATTGAGCAGCACGTGGATTGGGTGTGTGAATGCTTGGATTGGCTGGACGAACACAATCATCAGAGGATCGAGGCGGATCGCGCGGCCCAGGATGCCTGGGTGGCCCATGTTCAAGAAGTGGCAGAGGGGACCCTGTTCCCGAAGGGTGGTTCCTGGTATCTCGGTGCAAACGTACCCGGTAAGCCGAGGATCTTTATGCCCTATGCCGCAGGGGTTGGCCCTTACCGAATCATTTGCGACGAGGTGGCGGAGGCAGGCTACCGAGGATTTATCGTCGATGCCGTAGAAGCCGCGGCGAGTTAATTCAGAGCCTTTGAGCATTTCACGCGCCCAATGGTCGGTAGTAGGCCTTGACTGATCGCCCCCTGAGTTTGGTTATTCCGCCTCCGTGACGATGGATTCAATGAAGAGAACCCCGTACTCAATTGAAGTGATGTGGCGCTCGCTGGCGTGTTTGTGGCTTTTTATTTCGAGCGCAACGGCATCGCCCTGGCTGTTGGCTCAGTCAATCAAGATCCTCTATACCAACGACATTGAGAGCGTCTTCGATCCGTTGCCGGCCTATTGGCGGGATGACATGTCAGCCATCGGAGGCATGGCAAAACTTTCATCCCTCATTCAGCAAGAGCGTCAAGGTGAATTCCCAGTTTTTTTATTCGATGCTGGTGATATGTTTACCGGCGCGCTGTCCAAGAAAACCGGCGGTACGCTGGTTTTCGATCT
>CAYZUV010000071.1:1471-10682 GCA_964481245.1 uncultured Pseudomonadales bacterium | reverse complement strand
TAAACTTGCGCTCCCGAGTCTGGGGCGCCTTGATGACTGAGAGATCACTGAGAGAGCGCTAAGAGGGCAGCGGGCCTGATCAACGGGTTTGCTCGGTTGGCGATAGGCTTAGGAAGGTCGGGCTGAGGTAACAGGTAAAAGTCGCGAGTACATCATGAAGCTAACTGCAAAAGGGCGTTATGCGGTCACAGCAATGGTCGATCTGGCTGTACATCAGGCAGAAGGTCCGATCAATCTGGCTGACGTATCGCAAAGGCAGGGAATCAGCCAGCCCTATCTTGAGCAGTTGTTCGCGAAGTTAAAGCGCAGTGAGTTGGTCACGAGCGTACGTGGTCCCGGTGGCGGGTATCAGTTAAGTCGAGAGAGTCATCTCATCAATGTGGCCGACATTGTTGGGTCAGTTGATGAAGCGGTTGACGCTACTCGCTGTGCGGGTAAGGCCGATTGCCAAAGCGGCTCAATGTGCCTGACACATGAACTTTGGGCAGATCTGAGCGATCAGATTCAGTCTTTTTTAAAGCAGATTGATCTGGCCAGTTTGGCCGAGAAGAACACGGTTAAATCAATTGCTGCAAGGCAGGAAGAACGAAGCGCGGCCTTGATCAGTCGCAGCGAGTCTTGTTAGAGCCGAACTTAATGGGCTCTCAATTGCAATGCGTTGACTGAGTCCTGCAGGTGATTGGAACAGCAGTGAGATAGACCTAATTGAAGCGGTCATTCGACTGCTGAAGCGAGACACGGGACCGAGCGTCCCAGGGCGAGAGTGGAGTAGAAATGAAAGCGCCGATTTACTTTGATTACGCGGCGACCACCCCGGTCGACCCGCGAGTAGCTCAGAAAATGAGCGAGTGTTTAATGGCGGAGGGCAATTTTGGCAACCCTGCCAGCCGTTCCCATAAATTTGGCTGGGAAGCGGAAGAAGCGGTTGAATTAGCGAGACAGCAAGTGGCGGACCTCCTGCATTGTGATCCTCGGGAGATCGTTTGGACATCCGGCGCAACGGAATCTGACAACCTTGCGATCAAGGGCGTCGCACAGTTTTACAAAACTCGGGGGCAGCACATTGTCACGTCCAAGATAGAGCACAAAGCAGTGCTGGATACGTGCCGACACCTGGAAAAAGAAGGTTTTGAGGTGACGTATCTAGAGCCCGCGGAAGACGGGTTGATTACACCCGAACAAGTTAAAAGCGCGCTGAGAGACGACACGACACTCGTGTCCATCATGCACGTGAATAACGAAATCGGTGTAGTGAACGATATTGCCGCGATAGGCGAGGTCTGTCGTGAGGCCAAAGTGTTCTTCCACGTGGATGCAGCGCAAAGCGCAGGCAAAGTACCCATTGATTTGAGTCAGATGAAAATCGATCTGATGTCGCTGTCTGCGCACAAGATGTATGGCCCCAAGGGTGTGGGTATTCTGTTCGTCAGCCGTAAGCCGCGCGTGCGCTTGGAAGCTCAAATGCATGGTGGTGGCCACGAACGGGGGATGCGTTCGGGCACTCTGGCGACCCATCAACTGGTGGGCATGGGCGAAGCTTGCCGAATTGCTGCTGCAGAAATGCAAGAGGAGGGCACGCGGATCCTTAAATTGCGGGAACGATTGTGGAATGGCTTGAAGGAGATGGAAGAGGTGTATGCCAATGGGGATTTAGACTCCCATGTGCCTGGCATCATAAACATGAGCTTCAATTTCGTCGAGGGCGAATCACTCATCATGTCGCTACCTGAAATCGCGGTGTCCAGTGGCTCAGCCTGCACCTCAGCGAGCCTTGAGCCCTCCTATGTGCTGCGTGCCTTGGGGATGAATGATGAGTTGGCTCATAGCTCTTTGCGCTTCTCTATTGGGCGATTCACGACCGAAGGTGATGTTGATCAGGCGATTAGCCAGGTTCGGCAGGCCGTTGAGAAGTTAAGAGAATTATCACCGCTTTGGGACATGCACAAAGACGGTGTTGACCTGAACAAAATTGAGTGGGCGACGCATTAAGCGCGATTGAAACCATTGGAGGTTAATCATGGCCTATAGCGACCAAGTAATGGATCACTATCAGAATCCACGTAACGTCGGAAAAATGGATGATGAGGATCAAAGTGTTGGCACCGGTATGGTGGGTGCCCCAGCATGCGGCGATGTGATGCGCCTGCAGATCAAGGTCAATGATCAAGGGGTAATCGAAGACGCGAAGTTCAAAACGTATGGCTGTGGCTCGGCTATTGCCTCTAGTTCGCTTCTGACCGAGTGGGTGAAAGGTAGAACACTCGAGGATGCGGCTCAAATCAAAAATACTGACATTGCCGAAGAGCTTGCTTTGCCTCCCGTTAAAATTCACTGCTCGGTGCTTGCTGAAGACGCCATCAAAGCGGCGATTAATGATTTCAAATCAAAGAATGAGAGAGGTTAAGCGTAGGTTGCCAGAGGCGACCAGCGCCGAGTGAGATAGAAGGGGGTCCCGGTATGGGAATCAGTCTGACTGACACCGCAGCTTTGCACATCCAGAACTACTTGGCTGATCGAGGCCGAGGGGTCGGCATTCGATTGGCCGTGAAGACGACAGGTTGTTCGGGGTTGATGTATGTGATTGAGCCTGTGGATCAACCCGAAACGCAGGATGTGTCTTTTGAAACGCAAGGCGTGACTGTTTATATCGATCCCAAAAGCTTGGTTTATGTTGACGGCACGGAAATGGACTACGTCAAAAAAGGCCTTAACGAGGGGTTTGAGTTCAAAAACCCCAATGTAACCGGTGAGTGCGGTTGCGGAGAGAGTTTCACCGTTTAGTGGATCAGCTTTGGATTTTTCTCAAGATTTTTTCTCGCTTTTTGGACTTAAACGCCAGTTCAGTATCGATACCCAAGCGCTAGAACGGGCTTACATCACTTTGCAGAAGCAGTTTCACCCGGACCGTTTCGCCGCCATGCAAGAGCATGAACGCAGAGCTGCAACGCAGTGGTCGATACGGGTGAATGAAGGCTATCGAGAATTGAGGGACGAGCTGTCGCGGGCGATTTATCTTCTGTCTTTACTCGGAACTTCATTAGAAGAGAACCCGGTCCTCCCTGGCGATTTTTTAATGACGCAGTTGCAGTTGCGAGAGGCGCTTGAGGATATAGAGCAGTCGGAGGCCTTGCCAGCTCTGGACCAATTCAAGCAGCAGCTGAAACGCAACATAGCGGATCAGACCGCGCAGTTGAGTGGTTTTTTTGAGGCTGGACAACAAGACGAGGCGCTCAAAAGCGTTTATGCGTTGCAATTCTTAAAAAAGCTAGAGCAGGACTCTCGTCGCCTTGAGGACCAATGGTTGGATCTTTGATATGGCTTTAATTCAGATCACAGAACCTGGGCAAGCGGTGGACCCGCATCAGCGAAAGCGCGCTGCAGGTATCGACCTCGGGACAACGCACTCCCTCATTGCGAGTGTTCGCCAGGGTCAAATCCAAACCCTGCCCGACGAAGCGGGTCGGCATTTACTTCCCAGTATCGTCCACTACGGTCTTAATGATCAGATCCTGGTTGGCGATGCAGCACGCGAGTGCGCAAGCGGCGATCCTTTAAACACAATTTTCTCGGTTAAGCGACTCATGGGCCGGGGTCGAGCCGATATCGAAGCGCGTGGACAACTTGCTGATTACGACATTCCCGAGAACACCGATGGCATGGTTCAGGTGCGAACGCGTCAAGGTCTTCTCACGCCAGTCGAGATCTCTGCGCAGATTCTGAGCCGTTTGGGTCTGCGAGCCGAGGAGACCCTCGGTGGCGCGCTAGACGGCGTCGTGATCACGGTGCCAGCGTATTTTGATGATGGCCAGCGGCAAGCGACGAGAGATGCTGCAGAGCTTGCGGGTCTGAAGGTGCTTAGGCTGATCAGTGAGCCCACAGCTGCTGCACTCGCCTACGGCTTGGATTCCGGTGATGAAGGCCTTGTGGTTGTTTATGACCTGGGCGGCGGTACGTTTGATGTATCCGTGCTGCGGATGCGAATGGGTGTTTTTGAAGTGCTGGCCACTGGCGGCAATACGAGTCTAGGCGGCGATGACGTCGATCTCGCGTTGGCCAACCATTTTCTGGCGCTAATCGGCCTGCAGGGTGCAGTCTCAGCGGAAATGCGTCGAGCATTGCTCATTGAAGCGAGACGTGTAAAGGAGTCTTTGTCTCAGCACACGCGGGTCTCGGTGGATTTGCGACCCGAAGGCATTGACTGGTCAGGGGAGATCACTCGAGAGACCTTAGAAGCGCTCACATCGAAGCTCATCGACGAGACGATCCGCATCACACGAAAAACGATTCGAGATGCCGACGTAGATTTGGACGATGTCGCGAACGTGGTGTTGGTCGGCGGATCGACTCGGATGCCCATGGTGTCAGAAGCGATCGAGAAATTCTTTGGCAGGGCGCCGCTGACGGCGCTTGACCCTGATCGTGTGGTCGCCCTCGGGGCAGGCTTGCAAGCGGACCAGCTGGTGGGTAACAAGCCGGACGATGAGATGCTCTTGCTCGATGTGTTACCGCTATCGCTCGGGCTCGAGACGATGGGCGGGTTGGTTGAAAAGATCATAAGCCGAAACACCCCCATTCCTGTTCAGAGAGCCCAGGAATTCACCACTTATAAGGACGGGCAGTCCGCGATGCTGATTCATGTCATGCAGGGCGAGCGCGAGTTGGTGTCTGATTGTCGGTCACTTGCCCAGTTTGTTCTTAGGGGTATCCCGCCCATGGTGGCCGGAGCCGCTAAAATCAGGGTGGACTTTCGGGTGGACGCCGATGGTCTCCTGTCGGTCACGGCAGAGGAAACCAGTACGGGCACCCGAGCTCAGGTTGAAGTCAAACCGGCGTATGGTCTCTCTGACGAAGACATGATCAACATGTTGAGGGCATCGGTTGAGCACGCTTCGAGCGATGCGAGTGCGCGAATGCTCGCTGAGGCTCGCGTGGATGCCAGACGATTAATCGATGCGCTTGAGGCAGCGCTCGATGAGGATGCGTCACTTCTGAGCTCGGAAGAAGCCGATGCGCTTAGGCAAGCAGTAGAAGCGCTGGCAATGGTCGAAACAAGGGATGACGTGCAAGCGATTAAGCGGCAGACGAAAATGTTGAGTGAGGCGAGTGATGAGTTTGCAGCACGCCGTATGAATCGAGAGATTCGAAAGGCGCTGCAAGGGCAATCCGTCGACGCGCTGGGCTCTGAATCCTAATCCAGGCGAGACTCAAGGAGACACAGTGCCAAAGCTGATATTTCTTCCGCATGCGGAGCGTTGCCCAGAGGGAGCGGTCCTTGATGCGAACCCTGGCGACCGGCTCATAGAGATCGCTTTGGATCATGGCATTAAAATCGAGCATGCCTGCGAAATGGCTTGCGCCTGCACCACCTGCCACGTCATCCTGCGGGAGGGCTTCGACTCGCTAGAGCCTGCCGAGGAACTTGAGGATGATTTGCTGGATAAGGCTTGGGGGTTAGAGCCTGACTCACGGCTTGCGTGCCAAGTGGTGGTCGAAGAGGAAGACTTGGTGATTGAGATTCCCAAATACACCATCAACCAGGTTTCTGAGAACCATTGAGGTGATCCATGAAGTGGACTGATACCCTAGACATCGCCCTTGCGCTCATCGATGCACATCCCGATGTTGACCCAATCACGGTGCGCTTTACGGATCTTAAGGCCTGGGTCGAGGCGCTGCCGGAGTTCGATGATGAACCAGAGCGGTGTGGTGAGCGAATTCTCGAGGCCATTCAAATGACTTGGCTCGACGAACAGGATTAATTACTGCCTGTACTAGCCCCAAGGCTAAAGTCAGCGTCGAACATAAGTCCCTGATTCTCTGTATCAAAAGTACTTTGAGGCGTATAATGCTGCGCTTTTAAATTTGTACACTTGTTGGGGATTCCTATGGCGGTAGAACGCACCTTATCAATCATCAAACCCGATGCCGTTGGCAAAAATGTCATTGGTCAAATCGTCGCGCGATTCGAAGCCGCAGGCTTGAAAATTGTTGCTTTAAGAATGGAGCACCTGACCGAAGAGAAGGCAAAGGGTTTCTATGCAGAGCACGATGGCAAAGGATTTTTTGCCGACCTGGTCGCCTTTATGACGTCCGGGCCCGTGGTTGTTCAAGTGCTGGAGGGCGAAGATGCGATTGCTTTGAATCGCCAGTTGATGGGTGCAACCAACCCTCAGGAGGCAGATGCAGGCACGATTCGAGCTGATTTCGCGACCACGATCGACGCGAATGCCGTTCACGGATCGGATTCGCCCGCATCAGCCGCAAGAGAAGTGGCTTACTTCTTCGCCGACGACCAGCTCTGCCCACGGTAGATCGCATTGACCCTCGTCTATTGACCGAGTCATGAGGAGTCGCCCTAAGTGACCACGCCAACATCTAAATTGGATTTGCTCGGCCTGAGCCAATCAGGCTGGCAGGCGTTGCTCACTGAGATCGGTGAAAAGCCCTATCGGGCAAAGCAGATTATGAAGTGGTTGCACCATCGCTCGGTCGATGATTTTGACGCCATGACGGACATCAGCAAGCCCTTGCGGGCCTATCTGGCAACGCATGGCGAATTCAATCAGCCAGAGATCATCAGTGAGCGAGTCTCGAAGGATGGCACCATTAAATGGCTGCTGAAGGCTCGTTCGGGCAGCGCAATAGAGACCGTTTACATCCCAGAAAGTGGCCGCGGCACCCTGTGCGTTTCATCGCAAGTGGGGTGTGTGCTTGACTGCACTTTTTGTGCCACGGGAAAGCAAGGGTTCAATTCAAATCTTTTGGCTGGTGAGATTGTTGGGCAGGTGCGGATGGCCGAACGTCGCCTGGCTGATCGCGTGAGGGACCGTGAGCGGGCCGTCACCAACGTGGTGCTTATGGGAATGGGCGAACCGCTGCTCAACATTGATGCGGTGCTCCCAGCCATTTCGATCATGATGGACGACCTGGGTTACGGGATTTCCAAACGCAAGGTCACCGTGTCGACTGCTGGTGTGGTGCCAGGTATATGGCGCCTGAAGGAAGAGACAGACGTCTCGCTGGCCATCTCGCTTCACGCGCCGAACGATGAGCTGAGAAATCTTCTGGTGCCGCTTAATCGTCGATACAACATTGAAACTCTGCTCGATGCGTGCCGTAGTTATGCGGTCAACTTAGGCGAGAAACGAACGGTCACCATTGAATACACCCTGATTGATGGAATGAATGATCAGCCGCAGCATGCATTGGAATTGATCACGCTATTGCGCACCTTGCCTTGCAAGATCAATCTGATTCCTTTTAATCCCTTCCCAGGTTCAGACTTCAAACGTCCCAAGGCGGCGCGGGTTCGATCTTTTCAGGAGCAACTCGTGGCCGCGGGCTACTCGGCCATGGTCAGAACCACCCGAGGGGACGATATTGATGCTGCATGCGGGCAGTTGGCGGGGCAGGTCGAAGATCGTACCAAACGCAATGCGCGTTACCGAAAACAGTGGGCCGCTCGAGGCTTAATTGCTGCAACCAACGATGATCCTCAACGGCAAGGAGCGCCATCGTGTTCCGCTTGACGTTGAGTTTCCTTGCAATGGTTGCTCTGAATGGATGTGTTTCAAGCGGAGATCGAACCCCTATGGATCGGGACGAAGTGGTGTCCCGAGCCGTAGAACTTGGCATCGCCTATTTGCGGCAAGGCGATACCCTGCGAGCCAAGGAGAATATGCTGAAGGCGCTTGAGTTCGATCCAAAGTCAGCTGAAGCCCACGCAAGCCTCGCGTTGGTTTTTCAACAGGAACAAGAAACCGCGTTAGCCGAGGACCATTTTCGTAAAGCAATCAGTATCGACGGCAAGTACAGTGCTGCCCGAAATAATTTCGGCGCATTCCTTTTCGCCGAAGGTCGTGCGGTCGAGGCAGTGCAGCAGCTAGAAGCCGCGGTTGCTGATCAGTTTTATGGGAATAGGGCTCAGGCCTTCGAAAATCTAGGCGTCGCGAAATTATCGCTGGGCGACCGAGTTGGCGCGGGTCAAGCCTTTGACCGTGCGCTGAGTTTGAATCCACGCCAGAATCGATCCCTGATTGAGCTAGGGTTACTGCATTTCGATGCAAGCGAGTTTGAGCTTGCAAGGCAGCTTGATGAGCGACTCAATCAATTCAATATCTGGTCGGCAAGACGGCTTTTGTTGTGTGGGTTGGTGGCGAGTCATTTCGAGCAGTCGGCGCGAGCGGAGGATTGTCAAACCGCTCTCGAGCAGCGCTATCCAACCAGTGATGAAGCGGCACGACTTGCCTCGCGGGCGAGGGAAGCGCGATGACCGAGCAGATGGATCAACAGTTTGAGATGACCGTTGGCCTTCGGTTACAGCGGGCACGGTTAGAAAAAAACCTGTCGCAATTGCAAGTCGCGGAGAAACTCTTTCTCACGACGCAGATTATCGAACATCTCGATGACGGCGCGTATCACCTTATACAAAAGCGCGCCTTTATCAGAGGCTACATTCGTGCTTATGCAAGAGTGGTTGGTCTTGATGGCGGCGCGCTCGTGGCCGCTTACGATGCTGAGGTCGGCACTGAAGAGCCCTCGAGCCAAGAACCCACCATCTTGATGAACGCTGAAGATCCTTCGCTGACAAAGAATCCTGTTTTTCGAGCAGGTGCCTTAGGACTTGCTGCGCTGGTCGTTGTCATCATATTTGTTTGGGCCATCATGTCTGGCGAGTCGGATGATCCGCTACCTAACTCGACAAGACTCGCGGGTGCTGGGGTCTCTGCCAGCAACGTAAAAACACCCCCAAAATCCGAGCGAGGTGCGGTTGCGCCCGCGCAGGATGATTCTCGAGAAGCGGATCAGAGTGAGGCTCCGCCGAATTTTGAGGCCATGGGTTCATCGCTGGAGGATTCGCCAGCCAATGCTACCCTAGATGATGCAATCGGCGTAGGTGCGAGATCTCCTGGTAGCGAATCACTCGAAGCTCCGGCAATCGATAACAGACCCCCTGCGATTGAAACGCCAAATCAACCCCAATCTCAGGTGATGACCAGCGGAAGTCAGTCGCTCTCTGAAGCGGCGACCGATGAACGCTCATTCGAAATTTCAGCGGAAACTGTGCCCTTGCGCTCGGCGCTGGGCGCCACCCAAACCGAGCAGATGCCGCAAGTCTTCCGAGCAGTGACCGATTCGGGTCGATTTATTCAAGTGATTGTGGATGGTGCTGATGCGGTTCAAATCACCACCGAGGAATCCTGTTGGGTTG
>CAYZUV010000071.1:0-1371 GCA_964481245.1 uncultured Pseudomonadales bacterium | reverse complement strand
ATTGTGGATGGTGCTGATGCGGTTCAAATCACCACCGAGGAATCCTGTTGGGTTGAGGTGGCGGATGCTGAAGGCCGCTTGCTGTACGGCGATTTGAATCAAGCGGGTGACGAGCTTGAAGTGATCGGCACTGCGCCTTTTCAGGTCCTCCTAGGCAAAGCCAGTGCTTCAAGCCTTCGATTCAACGGGCAATTGATCGACCTTGAGCCTCACACGACTCGAGAATATACGGCAAGACTCACATTAGGAGATGGTCCAGATGCGCGCTGAATCAACCATTACTCGGCGACAATCCCGACAGATTATGGTCGGTAACGTGCCTGTGGGTGGCGATGCACCCATTGCGGTTCAAAGCATGACCAATACCAACACGTTGGATGTCGACGCGACGGTCGAGCAAATTAGGCGTCTTGAAACCGTAGGCGCGGACATCATCCGGGTCTCAGTACCCTCGATAGAGGCTGCCGAAGCCTTCGGTCAAATACGCAAAGCCGCTTCGGTTCCTTTGGTGTCGGATATTCATTTTGACTACCGTATTGCCTTGCGTGTGGCCGAGCTCGGTGTTGATTGCCTAAGGATTAATCCGGGCAATATTGGCCGTAAAGATCGAGTCAAGCAGGTGGTGAGTGCGTGTAAAGATCGAGGTATCCCGATCAGAATTGGAGTGAACGCAGGCTCACTGGGCAAAGATTTACTTCGTAAGTACAAGGAACCCTCAGCCGCTGCGATGGTGGAATCAGCGCGCCGAAATATCGAAATGTTACTTGATGAGGGGTTTGAAAATTTCAAGGTCAGCATGAAGTCGTCCGATGTGTTTATGGCGATCGAGGCGTATAGAACTATTGCGCGAGAAATCGACCAACCTTTGCATCTTGGCATCACCGAAGCGGGCGGATTGCGATCGGGCACCGTGAAGAGTGCAGCTGGACTCGGTCTGCTGTTGATGGAGGGTATCGGCGATACCATTCGTATTTCGTTGGCTGCGGATCCAGTCGAGGAAATCAAAGTCGGCTTTGATCTTTTGAAAAGCCTGCATTTGAGAAGCAAGGGGATCAACCTTGTGGCCTGCCCCAGCTGCTCTCGCCAGAATTTTGATGTCATCAAGACGGTGAACGAGCTCGAACGACGAGTTGAAGATATTACGACGCCGCTCGATGTGGCCGTGATCGGTTGCATTGTTAACGGGCCGGGGGAGGCTAAAGAGGCAGATATTGGTTTGACCGGTGCGACGCCAAATAACTTGATTTACCGTGAGGGCCGCCCCGATCGAAAGGTGACCAAAGACAATATTGTTGATGAGCTCGAGCGAATGATCCGTGCGCGGGTTGCAGAAAAAACAGCCCTGAGCGCCAAAGAAACAGCCCTGAGCGC
>CAYZUV010000070.1:0-10729 GCA_964481245.1 uncultured Pseudomonadales bacterium | reverse complement strand
TCGGCTTTCCTTGAGGTCGTCTCCCCGTTTCGGGGGCGCAAATGATAGCAGAGACCATCGTGAAATCAATAACTCGATCACTGATCAAAGAAAGCGTGATCCGCCATGTCTGACGGGACATCCGATCAAGCGATGAGCCTTCCCAGCTATAGGGTCGAAATCGCTGTCCCGGTGCCTATACCCAGAACGTATGACTATCTGTCACAGGCGCCCCTCACGCCTGGTCAACTGGTTGGGGTTAATTTCGCTGGTCGTACCCTCGTGGGCGTCGCGCTTCAATGCCAAGTCTTAGACCCAAAGACCAACACAAGTGAGATGACAAACGGGTATCGTTTGAAATCCATTGATACCGTCTTCTCTGACGCAACCTCACTTCCACCAGCTATTCTTGAGTTATGTCGATGGGCTGCAAACTACTATTTATATCCGCTCGGAGAAGTTCTGAGCGTCGCCTTGCCATCCGCCTTGCGTAAAGGCGCGCCTTTAACAAAGCCCGCCATCGTGCTTCAAACTGTCGACCTGTCTGAGCAGACGCTCGCAGAGCTCAACCGAGCACCCAAACAACGTTTGGCGTACCAAAAATTACTAGAACTCGGCCCTATCGACGCGCAGGAGGCTAAGTTCCATGACTTGCCCCGAGAGGTCATTCGAAATCTCGTTCGGCGGGGTCTGCTCCTTGAGATCTCCGCTTCCATTGGGACACCACCCACCCCGAGATTACGTGAGTCACTCCCAACACTCACGCTCGAGCAGCGGGCCGCACTGAAAGCAGTCGTCCTTGACCGAGCTCGAACCACCCTGGTTCAAGGCGTCACGGGTAGCGGCAAAACTGAACTCTACTTGCGATGGATGTGGGACGTGTTGTCGGTTGGAAAACAAGTGCTGGTGTTGGTGCCCGAAATTGCACTCACCCCTCAAACAGTCGCCCGGTTTCGAGCGCGCTTTGATGCCCAAATCGCTGTTTTCCACAGCGGACTGAGCGAGCGGCAAAGGCAAGATGCATGGTTGGATTGCAAGGAGGGCCGGGCGCAAATTGTCCTCGGCACACGCAGCGCGCTCTTTGTCCCGATGCGTCATCCTGGACTGATTATCATAGATGAAGAGCATGACGCGTCATTCAAACAGCAGGAAGGATTTCGCTACTCAGCGAGAGATCTCGCCGTGGTGAGGGGGCAGTTAGAACAACTACCTGTGATTTTGGGCTCGGCAACGCCCTCCCTTGAAACACTCCACAATGCAACATCAAACAAATACCAGCACGTGCAACTTCTCCATCGCGCGGCTGATGCTGCGCCTGAACGTTACGATATTTGGTCATTGCCGAGCCCTCACCTCGATCGAGCCACACAGTCAAGAATGTACGAGCTCATCAAGCGAGATCTCAAAGCCGGGGGTCAGGTATTAGTCATGATCAACCGACGAGGGTTTGCCCCAGTCCTTTACTGCACTAACTGCCAATGGATTGCGCAATGCAGGCAATGCGATGCAAGGCTGACACTGCACCAAGCCCGATCAAGGCTCATCTGTCATCACTGCTCGGCCATGAGCTCACCACCTTCGGCTTGCCCTAAGTGCAGTACGTCTTCCCTGACGCCGCTCGGTGAGGGTACTCAGAGACTCGAGAGCGATTTAGGGCGCGCTTTCCCAGACTTTCCTGTGATTCGCATTGACGGCGACTCGGCCCGCTCGAGGGATCAATTGCAAAGCTTGTTGAATCGGATTCAATCGGGAGAGGCCTGTATTCTGGTTGGGACACAACTCGTGTCGAAGGGGCATCACTTTCCCCATTTAACCCTCGCGTTTTTGTTGGAGACCGATCAAGGCTTGTTGAGCAGCGATTATCGAGCCCTGGAAAGAACTGTACAGTTGATTTTTCAAACCGGTGGTCGAGTAGGACGAGGTGCGAAAAAGGGCGAGGTCAAGCTGCTCACCAGTCAGCCAGATCATCCGATGATGCGTTTTGTCCAGGCGCGAGACTATACTGCCTTTGCGAAGTGGCATCTGGCACAGCGAACGACCCTGGAATTACCACCCATTCAAAAGTTTGGTTTGATTCGAGCGGAGTCAACTCAACCCGACAGTGCGAGCCAGCTCCTCAACCGATTAGCTAACCATCTTCGGCTCGCACTCAAAGGGAAACCAGTCAATCTGTCGACACAAACCTCTGCCGCTCCGTCCGAAAAAACCGAAATCCGAAGCAACGAGTCCCTCGCTGACTGTGAAGTGTTTGGACCCATTCCTCCGCTGATGGAAAAGAAAAACCGCTGGTATCGCTCTCAGTTACTGGTGAGCGCTTCCAAACTCCGGGATCGCCAGATCACGCTCGGCCTGGCCATAGAATGGCTTTCTGCGAACAGCCCGCGTGGTTTGCGCTGGCACATTGATGTAGATCCCATCGATCAAATCTAAATCTGACTGCGCTAATTATACTCACTCGCCTCCTGTTTTGAATCATTCTGAATTAGAATGCTGCTATGGCTAAGTCACAGGCAATCCGCAAACCCTTGCGAAAACCCTCGGGGAATTCAATTAGACAACCAGCCATGGGCTCTACGAGAATCGCATTCGCAACGGGCATGCTAGTGGGCATTATCATCGCCTGCGCTGGATTTCTGTTGTGGCCGAAAGTCACTGAGGCGCCGCCCAATCTTCAAGCCGTCGAGGACATGGCCGGGCAAGCTAGCCAACGGGTGACTGAGTCCATCGACTGGTCCTTCTACGACCTCTTTCCAAAAGCTGAAGTAGCCACCGTGGGAGGCTACCAACAACCCATGGCGGCCGAGCGTGAGCCCAACCGAGAATACTTTCTTCAGGTCGGTTCATTCCCGCGCCTCGATGACGCCGATGAGCGAAGGGCCGAACTCTTGCTTCTTGGTTTATCTCCCTCTGTAGAAAATAAAGTGATCGAGCAACGCACTTGGCACAGAATCATGCTCGGTCCATTCGAATCTGACGTTGAACTCAATCGAGTCCAGGCCATTCTGGCAGCCAACGACTTCGAATCAATGCCCATCGCCAAAGCGAAGGAAGGTTGATTTGAGGGCCGATCGCCCCCACCTCCAAACCATCATTGGTTAAGTTCTCAAAAGGAATCACAGCCGACTCGGAGGCGGCACTTTTGCAAGACATTCATGGCACAACAATTTTATCTGTTCGCAGAAGCGGTCAGGTTGCCATCGGCGGTGATGGTCAAGTCACCCAAGGCAATACGATTTTAAAGGGCAACGCACGCAAGGTTCGTCCCCTCTTTCATGGAAAGGTTGTTGCCGGCTTTGCGGGTGGCACTGCGGATGCATTCACACTGTTCGAACGATTCGAAGCTAAGCTCGAAGCGCATCAAGGGCACCTACAACGCGCGGCTGTTGAGCTGGCCAAGGATTGGCGCAGCGATCGAATGTTGCGTCGCTTAGAGGCATTACTCCTGGTCGCCGACAAAACTCATTCCCTGATCGTGACAGGCACCGGCGATGTGATCGAACCGCAAGACGGCGTCATGGCGATCGGTTCAGGGGGCGAGTACGCCCGGGCAGCGGCCATTGCCCTAACCGAAAACACGGACCTTTCAGCGGAGGATGTGGTCAGGCGATCGCTGAGAATTGCCGGCGAGATCTGTATTTACACCAACACAACGCAAACTATCGAAGTGCTCTCAGCTGAGGAGAATGGCGCGCCATGAAGACGCTGACGCCCAGAGAAATCGTTCACGAATTAGACAAACATATCATCGGACAGAGCGACGCCAAGCGAGCGCTGGCCATTGCGCTCCGAAACCGCTGGCGCAGGCAGCAACTACCAGAACCCATCCGCGCAGAAATTTCGCCCAAGAACATTTTAATGATCGGCCCGACGGGGGTGGGTAAAACAGAATTGGCTCGGCGCCTTGCTGCGCTGGCGGATGCACCCTTCATCAAGGTTGAAGCAACCAAATTTACCGAAGTCGGGTATGTTGGCCGAGATGTGGAATCTATTATTCGAGATCTTTGCGAATCAGCGCACAAGATGCTCATCGACCAGGCCACAAAATCAGTCCATCACCGTGCCCAAGATCTGGCTGAAGAACGTATCCTTGATGAGCTATTGCCTGCTGCGAGAGATGCAAGCCCGGCTGACCGTCCAGACGGCGCAGCGAGGCAACTCCTTCGCAAGCAGCTAAGAGAAGGCACGCTGGACGATCGAGATATAGAGCTCAGCATTCAGCCTCCGAAAGTCGGCGTAGAAATTATGACGCCGCCGGGCATGGAAGAAATGACCAGCCAACTGCAGAACATGTTCTCCTCGCTCTCGCCGCAACAAAGCAAACGAAAGAAACTCAAAATTCGCGATGCCATCAAGCTGCTCGAACAAGAAGAGGCAAGCAAGTTAATCAATGAAGACGATATTCGAGCCAAGACAGTCGACGTCGTTGAACAAACCGGTATCGTCTTCATCGATGAATTCGACAAGATCGCCCGCTCGTCTGATCGCGGGGGCGCTGACGTTTCAAGGGAGGGCGTGCAACGAGACCTGTTGCCCTTGATTGAGGGCAGCCATGTATCCACGAAATATGGCATGGTGAAAACTGATCATATTCTCTTTATTGCCTCAGGCGCCTTTCATTTATCGCGCCCCTCAGATCTGATCCCGGAAATGCAGGGTCGCCTACCGATTCGAGTGGAACTGGCACCCCTTTCTGTCGATGACTTTGCGCGAATCCTGGTAGAGCCGGATGTTAGCCTCACCGAACAGTACTCCCATCTCCTTAAGACAGAAGACGTCAACCTGAGCTTTGAGCAGGGTGCGATCAAGCGCCTTGCCGAGATCGCGTGGCAAGTGAATGAGTCCGTCGAGAATATTGGCGCAAGGCGACTGCATACCTTGCTTGAGCGATTACTGGAATCCTTGTCCTTCAGCGCTGGCGAGCAGGGACCTGACTTCACCGTCAATATCGACGCAGCCTACGTTGACGAAAAGCTACGGGACGTTGCAGGCAACGAAGATCTCAATCGGTTCATCTTGTGAGAGACCAAGCCCTACGGAGCCCGCGAGGAAGGCAGCGCCGAGCCCGCGAGAATCGAGGCTAACGCCATGCGACCGCACGCTCTAAAAATTCATCGTGTGTCCGCTGAGCTGGAGCTTCAATACAGCGATGAATCATTTCGTCTAAGTGCGGAGTTTCTGCGCGTTCATTCGCCATCCGCCGAGGTTCAAGGTCATGGGCCAGGTCAAGCCGTCTTGCAAAGCGGCAAACGCCAAGTCCAGTTCAAAGACTTGCGACCTCAGGGTCACTATGCGGTGAGAATCCTATTCTCAGACGGGCATGATTCCGGCATCTATAGTTGGCCATACCTGAGAGAGCTGTGTGACAATCACGATACCTACTGGTTAAAGTATCTCGAATCATTAAAGGTGGCGGGATTATCAAGGGATTCTGGCGTTTTCGCTCGAGGTTAGATGCGCTAGAGGGCTTTGCGGGCTCACCCTGGTAGCCTAAAACTGTCTTGGCGCGCGCGTTAACCCTTGACATCAAAGCGAGCACTCCACCGCTCACAAGAAAAACGGAACCATGAACGAAGACACCACGCATTTCGGATACCGCGAAGTAAAAACCTCCGATAAGGCCGGACTTGTAGGTCAAGTCTTCCGACAGGTTGCGGGTCAATACGATCTCATGAATGATCTGATGTCACTCGGCACCCACCGCATCATGAAACAGATGGCAGTCGAACTTGCCAGGGCCCAATCCGGGCACCGGGTGCTCGATGTCGCCGGGGGGACTGGCGACCTAACGGCAATTTTGAAGAAGCGAGTCGGCAGCGAAGGACAGGTGGTGCTACTCGACATTAACGAGGCCATGGTTAATGTGGGTCGGGACCGTCTCCTTGATCAAGGCCTATCCGACACGACATTTGTCATCGGTGACGCAGAATCGCTGCCGCTACGCGATCAGTCTTTTGATGCCGCCACCATGGCCTTTGGTCTTCGAAACGTCACCAACAAGCTAGCGGCATTGACTTCAATTCGAACCGTTCTAAAACCCGGCGCGCGCCTTGTGGTTCTCGAGTTCTCAAAAGTCACCTCGACCCAACTCCAACCCGCCTATCGTTTTTTTCAATCGTTTTGGCCTAAAGTCGGCCGACTTGTGACAGGAGATGGCGCCCCCTATCAATATTTGGTCGAATCCATCGAGATGCACCCAGACCAGGAAACGCTCGCGGCGATGATGCGTGAAGCGGGTTTTGTGAATGTCGGGTTTAATAATCTCTTGGGCGGGTCCGCCGCGATCCATTTCGGAGAGGCGCCGCTGCCCACCAGTGCCAAATCTACGCCGGCACCCGCTGCGCGCTAATCCAAAGTCATGTTCAGTTTGCTCCAGCTGATTTGGGTTCTACTGCGGCATCGAATTGATCGCATGATCCCAAGTGAGCATGCGCCTGCCTGGTTCAGATGGCTGGCTTGGCCCTTGAAATTGATCCCCGCACCCTCCGGCGAACCGGGGGCAGACCTTGCGAGCGCGCTTGTCAAATTGGGACCCGCTTTTATCAAAGTAGGGCAACTACTGTCGACTCGGCGCGACCTACTGCCTCACGACGTCATCGAGGCGCTTTCTACGTTGCAGGATCAGGTTCCTCCATTCAATCACGCGCTCGCCATGCGTCACATCCAGCAGGCACTCAGTGAGCCATTGGACCAAATCTTTGAGCACATCGATCCAGCGCCGCTGGCCTCAGCCTCCATTGCGCAGGTCTATGGTGCCCGTTTGCGGACTGGCGAAGCCGTTGTCCTCAAAATTCTTCGTCCAGGCATTCGAGCCGCCGTTGAGCGCGATTTATCTCGCTTAGAAACACTCGGTCGTTGGATCACTGAGCATTGGGATGGCGCACATCGCCTCCGCCTTGATCGCGTGCTGAAGGATTATCGACAGGTGATTTTGGGCGAGCTCTCGCTGACACGGGAAGCCAGCAATGCACAGAGATTGCGCGATCTTTGGCTGCCTCGTGGCAAGCTCTATGTGCCCAAAATCTACACCCAGCATTCATCTGATAATCTTCTCGTGATGGAACGCGTCTACGGGACGGTGGTGACCGACCTTGCGACGCTTCAGGCGCAGCAAGTCGATCTCGCCCACTTGTCGCAACTCGGCGTTGAAATCTTTTTTACTCAAGTGTTTGAAGACAATTTCTTTCACGCCGACATGCATCCGGGCAATATCTTGGTAGATCATTCCGATCCAACCCAACCCACTTACATCGCGCTTGATTGCGCCATCATCGGTCAGCTCAGCCGAGAGGATCGAAATTATCTCGCCAGCAATCTCATCGCCTTCTTCAGCGAGGACTATGGCGCGGTGGCAACGCTACACATCGAAAGCGGCTGGGTTCCGCCGGAAACCTCACACGCTGAGATGGAGGCCGTCATTCGGGCGACCTGCGCGCCACTGTTCGGCAAGCCCATGGCTGAGATCGAATTTGGCAAGCTCCTCGTGTCACTCTTTCAGGCAGCCCAACGATTCGACATGTCCATCCAGCCTCAACTCGTCCTGCTCCAGAAAACGTTGCTCAATATCGAGGGCATTGGTCGACAGCTCTATGGACAACTCGACCTCTGGGAGACCGCCGCACCTTTTCTTGACCAATGGATGGCGAGACGTAGAGACCCTTGGCAACATTTAGAGCGATTCAAATCATTGCTGCCGATTGCGCTTGCAGAAGGCCCAGAACTTCCGGAACACTTGATCAAAGCACCTCGTCGAATCGAGCAAATCCTCAAGGACAATCGCCAGCTGGAGCAGCGCGTTTTGGCGTTGAGTTTGCAACTAAAACAACAGGATCATTCGCGCCGTCGGTCTGAACTCTCCTGGCTTTTGCTAGTGATCGCCGTGATTTGTTTTTTGCCTATACTGATTAATCAACAGATCCCTCTAGAGTGGCCTAGAACGGCGCTCGGATGTCTCACTCTTATCGGCGGCCTTGCCATCAGGGGAACCTTTCTACGATGACCAGCCAAACAAACTACCTCGAGGCGCTGCACTTCAATGATCAGGGCCTAATTCCTGCCATCGCGCAAGATGCTGTTACTCACCAAGTTCTCATGGTGGCCTGGATGAACCGAGAAGCGGTCGAGAAGACAGTTGCGACAGGCGAGGCACATTATTTCTCTCGGTCTCGAGCAGCCTTGTGGCACAAGGGCGAATCCAGTGGCCATACCCAGAAGGTGAAGGACATTCGGCTTGACTGCGATGGCGATGTGCTATTATTGCTCGTCGATCAGAGCGGGGGCATCGCTTGCCACACGGGGCGAAAGTCTTGTTTCTTCCAAAGGCTCAGTGGCGAGCACTGGGATCCTCATTTGCCAGTGCTCAAAGACCCAAAAGAGATCTACTCGCATGACTGATACCTTGCGAAATCTGGCCAGCACCATCAAAGCCCGGCGGTCTGCCAACCCCGAGACGTCTTATGTTGCTCAGCTGAATCACCGAGGCCTCGATAAAATCCTTTCGAAGGTGGGGGAGGAGGCAACGGAAGTCATTCTGGCAGCGAAAGGACCGCTCGATTCTCCAGATCAAAAAGCCGCCTTGGTAGGCGAAATGGCCGATCTCTGGTTCCACTGTCTTGTGTTACTGGAGCGCGCGGAGATTGAATACGACGATGTTTTACAAGAGTTGGAGCGCCGCGAGGGCACTTCCGGCATCGAAGAGAAACGCACTCGCAGCCCCGAAAACCATTAGGAGAAGATCATGTCATTTGGGATCACAGAACTCATTATCATCTTGGTGATCGTTCTTTTGCTCTTTGGCACCAAAAAACTCAGAAGTATCGGGACCGATTTAGGTGGCGCCATCAAAGGATTTAGAAGCGCCGTTTCAGATGAACAATCTGAGCCGAACACACAACAATCAGATGAGCCCTCTGCGCCAGGGAGCGATCCGGCAGCGAGCGATCAAAAGTAGCCTGCTGACCTCATGTTCGACATTGGATTTCCCGAGCTTCTGGTCATCGGGGTGGTTACTCTACTTGTGATCGGCCCAGAACAACTGCCCAGCACCATGCGGACCATCGCACTCTGGATCGGCCGTATCCGTCGGAGTTTCAGCGAGATCCGACGGGACATCGAACAAGGGATCGGTGCCGATGAAATTCGGCAACAACTTCATAACGAGGCCATTCTCAAGGAGATTGAGCGATCTAAGGCGGCCCTTGCTCAAACGCAAGCAGATATCGACGCCCTGGCGAAGAAGGCGAGCGATGCCATGACGCTTGATGACAAGCGCCACGCAGAACCAACAGAACATGAGCGACGAAGCAACGAACCCTAACTCTCCAGACACGGATCCTGGGCAGCCGCTTATCGAACATCTGATCGAGTTACGCGGTCGGTTACTACGCAGCGCGCTCGCGGTGGCTATTCTCTTTGTCCCGCTTTTTTATTACGCGAACGATTTGTACGCTTATTTATCAAGCCCCCTACGCGCCTACTTACCCGAGGGCACATCCATGATCGCGACCGAGGTCGCATCGCCCTTTCTCACACCTTTCAAGCTATCTCTTGTCTCCGCGGTCTTTATCGCGATGCCTTATATTCTTCACCAGATTTGGTCGTTCATCGCACCCGGGTTATATGCAAACGAGAAGAAGATTGCCTTTCCACTGCTCGTGTCCAGTATCACGCTTTTCTATTCAGGCATCGCGTTTGCTTATTTCGTGGTCTTCCCGTTGGTGTTCGCTTTTTTTACCAGCGTTGCCCCAGACGGTGTCACCATCATGACCGACATCAATCGATACTTAGACTTTGTTTTGAAACTATTTTTCGCCTTCGGCCTTGCGTTTGAGATTC
Organism: uncultured Pseudomonadales bacterium; assembly: GCA_964481245.1. Taxonomy (GTDB): domain Bacteria; phylum Pseudomonadota; class Gammaproteobacteria; order Pseudomonadales; family Azotimanducaceae; genus UBA9926. The sequence goes on along the minus strand of CAYZUV010000070.1, from coordinate 919 downwards.
CGATCGCCACCCTGCTTCTTGTTTGGACCGGCGCGACTACACCCCAAAGCCTTAGGGAAAAAAGACCCTTCGTGATTGTGGGCTGTTTCGTGGTGGGCATGCTGCTCACACCCCCTGATGTTGTCTCCCAGATTCTATTGGCGGTCCCCATGTGGCTGCTGTTTGAAGGGGGCATTTTATTTTCGACGCTCATCAAGCGAGAAGACCCGGCCCCCGCTGAGGAGACGCCCTAAGCGCTTCTGTCAAATGACGTTCAGTTTAAGGATCACGCGCCCGGGAGGATTTCTCGCAGCTGACGTTGCGGTCGACAACTGGAATGCCCATCCGGGCGAAAGGGCCCACCAGCGGCGGGGGTAAGGTCTCACACTGGCTTTGACCCTTTCACAATCTCGGCGAGGAGCCAACGCCATTGAGCGGTCCTTCAAAATGTCGAAGAGTTGCTGGCGCTCGAGGGTGCCGGTCGTTGGACCTGATCCAATGGCTTAGTCCACGCTCAATAAGAACGTCACGGGACCGTCATTAAGCAGTTCAACCTTCATGTCTGCGCCAAATTCACCTGTTGCAACCGCAGCCTGATTTGCCGCTTGCTCAACAAAGTGAGCATACAAGGGCTCCGCCAACGCAGGAGCTTTCGCGGCCGAGAATGAGGGCCTCAAGCCCTTATTCGTTGAAGCCGACAGCGTAAATTGAGACACGATCAATAATTCGCCGTTAATATCTTGCACGCTCAAATTCATGTGCCCGTTCTCATCAGGGAAAACACGATAGTTGAGGACCTTGCTAAGCAATCGATCGGCGACTGCATGGTCGTCTTCGGCGTCGATCCCCAAAAACACGAGTAGACCACGATCGATATGTCCAACCACCTGGCCCTCAACCGTGACGCTCGCATGGGCCACTCTCTGAATCAGTGCTTTCA
>CAYZUV010000069.1:0-10739 GCA_964481245.1 uncultured Pseudomonadales bacterium | reverse complement strand
CTTGAGCCAAAGGGTTCAAGGGCTATTCCGACAGCGGCAACTCGGGGGATCTACCCACTCGGTCTTCAAAGAAGACAACGAGAGCAAACGCGCTTGCACCACAGGCGGACTCAGCCTATTTTTCTCTCCTATTTCGACCTATGAATCACTGGGTTACCCATGCCAAGCTCACCTGAACAAGCAGCGATACGTCGGGATTTGAGGACACGCAGACGTTCAATCAACGTCGAGGCGCAGACCCATGCGGCGATGAATGTGAGAGATTTAGTGCGTCTCATCCCAGAAATTCAGGCAGCGAAGACTCTCGCCTATTATTGGCCAATCGATGGCGAACTAAGCCCTATCCCCCTCATGAAGATCCACCTCCAGGAGGGCCGTAGGTGCACACTGCCCCAGATCTCGGATGCGGCATCTTCCCAACTTAGTTTTCACTTGTTCACGCCTACCACGCGACTTCAGAACGATCGTTTTGGTATTCCTTCGCCCAATCCTAACTCGAGCACTCTCATCAAACCCGAAGAACATCAGGTGATTGTCACACCGTGCATCGGCTTTACCAGACAAGGCGTTCGACTTGGATTTGGGGGTGGCTTTTATGATCGACTGTTCGCTCAGCTACCCAGATCCGTGCTCAGACTGGGTTTGGCTCATCATTGTCAGGCGCTGCCGACCGACTGGAAGGCAAACCTTTGGGATCAACCCATGGATATTATCGTGACGGATCGCGAAGTAATTCGATCTCACCCGTTGACCGCTCAACAAACAGGATAACCACCCGCCATGGCCATCAGAGACATTATTCGCATGGGGCATCCCACTTTGCGAACCCCAGCGAAGCCCTACCCCATCGAAGACATTGGCTCCCCCCGGTTCAACCAACTCATCGAGGACTTAACAGATACCCTCGCAGATTCAGGCGGTATTGGCCTCGCTGCGCCGCAGATCAATGAGCCTGTTCAGGTGGTGATCGTCAACATCCCTGGAGGTCAAAACCGTTATGGTGAGCTCGAGGCCGTGCCTTGGTCTGTTTACATTAATCCTGTCCTCACGGTGCTGGATGATTCGCGAGCAGGCTATTGGGAGGGATGCTTATCGGTGCCTGGTCTGCGTGGATTCGTAGTCCGGCCCCAAAAAATCGCCATTGACTTTTATGATGGAGACGGCGAGGCAAGATCGATAACGGCCGAAGGATTTACGGCCACTGTCTACCAACACGAATTCGATCACCTTTCCGCCCGCCTTTACGTCGATCACATCAAAGACCCGAGATTATTGGTATTCGAGGATCAAATGATCGCCCACGACCTCGGTGCACTCACCAAAGAGCTACAAGAAGAGGTCACGCGCGGGATTCGCTGATTCCTCCCAGAACCGGTAGCCGATATCTCGTAGTCGTGACGATAACGCCTGCCGCCCTGCGCTCGAGCGCTCGATACCGATCAAAACACGCCCAAATGCTGAACCGTGGTTTCGATAGTGAAACAACGAAATGTTGTAGTCAGACCCCAGTCCTTCCAAAAATTTCAGCAACGCCCCAGGCCGCTCAGGAAATTCCACTCGATACAACTGCTCCTTTTCGATCGCGGTGCTTCGCCCACCCACCATGTGTCTGACATGTAAGACGGCAAGTTCATTTTCGCTCAACCGAGTCACGGGGTAGCGACGCCCCAAGCGCTCGATCAGTCGATGTTCTGTTGCGGGCAGCCCATCGGTTTCGACCCCAAGAAGCACGTGCGCCTCGCCTGGATCGGCGTATCGATAATTAAACTCTGTGATACTCAATCGACCCAAGGCTCGACAGAACGACAAAAAGCTACCTGGACGTTCAGGAATCGTGACACCCAATAGCAACTCCTTTTTTTCCCCAAGGGCGGTTCGCTCGGAGATGTGCCGCAATCGATCAAAATTGATATTGGCGCCACTGACCACCGCGACGTGATCGCCCCTCTGCGGTTCGGGCTGACGTGGGAGCCATTTTTTTAGGCCCGCAATTGAAAGCGCACCTGCAGGTTCACACAGCACCCGCGTGTCCTCAAAAATATCCTTGATCGCCGCACAAATTTCATCGACTGAAACCGTAACCATCGCGTCGACGGCTTGTTTTGCAATCTGAAAGGGGCGAGTACCCACTTGCCTGACCGCCGTTCCATCGGCGAATTGGTCGAGCGCTTGGGCAGATAATTTGACTCGTCGTCCTGCTTTCAGTGCCTCGGTCATACCCGCGGACCCCTCAGCCTCCACGCCAATTATTTTGACCCCGGGTCGAATGGCTTTGACATAACTCGCCACGCCAGCAATGAGTCCTCCTCCACCGACTGGGATGAAAATAGCATTCAAAGACGAACTGGCCTGGCGTAGGATTTCCATCCCAATGGTGCCCTGACCCGCGATGACATCATCGTGATCAAAGGGCGGGACGATAGTAAGGCCTTTAACTTTCGCCAAGGTGACCGCGTGAGCTGAGGCATCATCAAAATTTTCGCCACGCAATATCACGGTCGCTCCGCGCGCGCTCACCGCGTCGCGTTTGATCGCGGGCGTATTGACGCCCATCACGATGGTTACTGGAATCCCCAGATGCTGCCCCGCAAGCGCAACCCCCTGGGCGTGATTACCCGCAGAAGCGGCCACAACCCCTCGCCTAGCAGCATCACGCGGCATTTGGCGCATGAGGTTATAAGCCCCTCGAACCTTGAAACTAAAGATTTCTTGCTGGTCCTCGCGTTTGAGCATCACCCCGGCGCCTAATTTTGACGATAGCCTCGGCGCCTTGGTGAGCGGGCTCATCTGCACCAAGTCGTAGATGTCTGCCTCTAAGATCTTTCTTATATACTTGTCCATCTCATTACTCTGCAGCTCATCGACACATTTTAGCGACAATTTATAGACCCAAAGCACGAGGATTCATGAGCACAACCCTTATCAAAGAAAAAATTGGTCAAGCCGCGGCCGACTATATTGACCCCTTTCTTACTCAGGAATCGATCATTGGGGTGGGTACCGGATCAACGGCCAATTGCTTCATCGATGCGCTCGCAAAGGTTCGCCATCGGTTTGCAGGCGCGGTCGCAAGTTCAGCGGCTACCGAGGAACGACTTCGAGCCCATCAAATCCCCTTGGTCTCTCTGAACGAAGCCGGCCGATTGGCGGTTTACGTTGATGGCGCCGATGAAATCGATCCCAACTTTTCAATGATTAAAGGGGGTGGCGCTGCGTTGACTCGAGAGAAAATTGTCGCGGCAGCTTCTGACACCTTCGTGTGTATCGCCGATGCCACCAAAGCGGTTGCTTGCCTTGGGCAGTTCCCTCTGCCGGTCGAAGTCATTCCCATGGCTCGCTCGCTGATTGCGCGTCAACTTGCGGCAATCGGCGGCTCACCGGTCTGGCGCGAGGGCACCATCACCGACAATGGCAATGTGATACTGGACGTATTTGATTTGACTATCAGAGATCCAAAGGACCTAGAAATCGAGATCAATCAGTGGCCAGGGGTGGTCACGTGTGGCTTATTCGCGGCTCGCGGCGCCGATGTCTTGTTGATTAACGAGGGCGATTCGATTCTCGTAAAGAAACGCCCCTAAACGTCAATCACTTTCCCGGGGTTCATCACGCCATCGGGATCAAAAGCTCGCTTTAACGACTTGAGCTGATTGATTTCGGCTTCGGACCGCGTGTATTTCAAGTAGCGTTTTTTGAGCTGGCCAATACCGTGCTCTGCAGAAACGCTCCCGCCGAATTCTTGCACGATAGCCATGATGGCATCCCCCACGGGTTCACAGCGAGCCTGAAATTCCTCGATCGACTCATCCTCTGGTCGCAGCAAATTCAGATGGACATTTCCGTCTCCGATGTGTCCGAACCAAATCACGTCGACGCCCTCTAGCGACTGCCTCACGCGCTCATTCACGGCGTTTAAGAAAGCTGGCGCTTGGTGGATGCTCACGGACAAGTCATGTTTGTAGGGCGTTCTGGGGGTAATGGCTTCCGAAATGTCCTCCCGGTAATGCCATAGGGCCGCATTCTCTCGCTCGCTTTGTGACAAGATGCCATCAACAACGATCCCTTCGCGGTAAAGGGCGTCGAACGTTGGGACCCCTGCGTCATCTGCGTGATTTAGGGTTTCATACTCGATTAAGACAAAGAAAGGCGCTTCCGGCAGGCTTGATGATTCGCCCAGATGCTGTGTCACGTGATTCGCCGCCTCTCGGGAAAAGAATTCGAATGCGGTGAGCACCAAATTCTGACGAGCCACTTTCAAAACTCTCAACGTATCCTCTAAGGACTGCACGCCAAGCACCATCACGCGAAGTCCCTGTGGCTTTGCGGTCAGACGCATCCAAGCTTGGGTCACCATGCCAAAGATTCCCTCTGAGCCGATGAAGAGCTGCTGCAGATCTGGGCCGGTTGCGTTTTTCATAAGTCCCGCATTGAAGGTCATGGCTTCGCCTTGACCCGTGACCACTGAAAGACCGGCTACCCAGGCCCTCGTGAGCCCATATCTCAGCACTTTAATCCCACCCGCGTTGGTCGCGATATTGCCCCCCACTTGACTGGATCCAGAAGACGCAAAATCAACCGGATAGAAGAGCCCCTGATCCTCGGCAAAATTCTGAAGCGTCGCGGTAATACAGCCAGGCTGTAACCGAACCAACTGGTCTTCCTCGATGTAGTCGATAATGGCGCGCATACGCTCAAAACTGACCACGACTTCGCCATCACACGCCGTGGCGCCACCCGAGAGCCCCGTTCTTCCACCCGAAGGGACCAACTTCAATCCTCGACTTCGGGCGAGGTGGACGAGTTCAATGACTTGATCTTGTTCTTTGGGAAAAACAATGGCGCTGGGATTCGGCCTCAAATAACGCGACCAATCCTGGCCGTAATGGGTTAAATCGGGCTCATTCGTCAGAATCTCCGCCCCATCAAAGACGGGCCGAAGGACCTCCGCAATATCGATCATGCGGTTTGGTATCGGGTCGCCATCGCTTCTAGAGAGATCGGCTTGATCGACGCCGCTTGGCCGGCCGTCCCAAAGGCCTCATAACGGGCGATGACAATTTCCTTCATCGCTTGGGTTGCGACTTGCAAATACTTTCGAGGATCAAACTCACTGGGATTCTCCTTCAAGAATCGACGGATGGCACCAGTGGAAGCCAAACGCAAATCCGTATCGATGTTCACCTTCCGCACCCCATGTTTGATGCCTTCTTGGATCTCCTCGACCGGCACGCCATAGGTTTCTGGAATCTGGCCACCTGAATCATTGATGATCGCTAACCACTCTTGGGGGACGCTCGAAGAGCCATGCATCACCAAGTGCGTGTTTGGGATGCGTTCGTGAATCGCTCGAATTCGATCGATCGCCAGAATATCTCCGGTGGGCGGGCGTGAAAATTTATACGCGCCATGACTCGTGCCTATCGCAATGGCGAGCGCGTCACACCCCGTTTGCGCGACAAAATCAGCTGCCTGCTCAGGATCAGTCAACAATTGATCCATGGACAGGGTACCGCTCGCGCCAACGCCGTCCTCTTCTCCCGCCTCGCCGGTTTCAAGGGACCCGAGACACCCCAATTCGCCCTCCACCGTCACACCGCAGGCGTGCGCCATATCAACCGTTCGCTTTGTGACCTCTACGTTGTATTCGTAACTTGCTGGCGTCTTTTGATCCTCGAGAAGCGATCCATCCATCATCACAGAGGAGAATCCGAGTTGAATCGAGCGCTGACAAGCGGCGGGCGATGCGCCGTGATCTTGATGCATCACCACAGGAATATCGGGGAACTCCTCAACGGCGGCCAGAATGAGGTGCCGGAGAAAGTTGGCACCCGCATATTTTCTTGCGCCAGCCGAAGCCTGCACAATCACCGGACTCATGGTCTCGGCTGCGCCCTCCATAATGGCCCGCATCTGTTCCAAGTTGTTGACATTGAATGCAGGAACCCCATAACCGTTCTCCGCAGCATGATCGAGCAGCTGCCGCATACTGATAAGTGCCATATCGTTTTCCCTCCTCCGACTGTCTAGTTATGTGCCGCTGATTCCCACGCTATTTTGTCTGGGTCTGTCTTCTGGGGCGACCCGTCAAACCTAGACAAATGGCCTTTCCTTGCGCATCCGAAAAAGTGCGCCACGCCAAGTATCCCTTTGACGGCCTCAGCAAGGATCGCTATGTCCGACGCGCGGCTAACGCTGCGACCGCCGGCAACGTCTTGCCCTCGACAAATTCAAGAAAGGCGCCGCCCCCTGTGGAGATATAGCTGATTTGATCGGTAACGCCGAACAACTCAATCGCTGCCAATGTATCCCCGCCACCCGCAATCGAGAAGGCGTTCGACTGAGCAATCGCCTCCGCCAAAACACGCGTGCCTTGTGCAAACGGCGCCATTTCAAAGACGCCCAACGGCCCATTCCAAATAATGGTTTGGGCAACCACTAATTCTCCGGCTAACGCGGCAGCCGTTTCAGGGCCGACGTCTAAAACCATCTCGTTCTCACGCACATCACTGACTGGAACGGTCCGAATGTTTGCCGTTTCAGAAAACCCGTCTGCCACTACCACATCTGTGGGCAGCGGAACTCGAGTTCGACTCATAATCTCACGGGCTGATGCCATTAATTCGGGCTCATAAAGCGATTGACCCATGGCATAACCTTTAGCGGCCAAAAAGGTGTTCGCAATACCACCCCCAAGAATCAGGGCATCCACTTGATCGCTCAGCGCTAGCAGGACCTCCAATTTGGTCGATACTTTACTCCCTCCAACCACCGCCATGAGCGGCCGCTGGGGCGATGCTAACGCTCGACCCAGCGCTTCCAATTCAGCTTGCAACAGCGGGCCTGCACAGGCGGATGTGGCGTACTGAATCACACCAGCCGTTGAGGCTTGCGCTCGATGAGCAGTGCCGAAAGCATCCATCACGAACACATCACACAGGTCCGCCAATTGTTTTGACAATTCGGCGTCGTTGGCTTTTTCACCTTCACACAGACGGATATTTTCAAGCAGTATCAGACGATCGTCGGGAAGGGACTGGCCACCTAAAAATTGATCCACCAATCTGACCGGCTCACCGAGCAAGGTGGAGAGACGCTCAGCAACGGGGGCGAGGGTAACCTCTGGCTGTGCCAAAATCGGCTCACCTTCTTTAGGACGACCTAAATGCGATGCAATGAGTATCTGCTTTGCACCACCTTCTAGCAGCTGTTTGAGCGACGGCAGTGCCGCTCGAATACGAGCATCACTCACAACCACACCATCGCGCACGGGCACGTTGAAGTCCTCTCGGATCAACACGCGACGGTCTCTAAACTCGGTATTTTTGAGTGTGTTAACGTCCAGCATTCAGAACTCGCTCAGCCTTCATCACCACGTTATCAGTTGTGAATCCAAAATGGCTCATCACCTGACCGCCGGGACCCGAGGCACCAAAGGTGTCAATCGAGACGACGTCGCCATCGAGGCCGACCCACTTTCTCCAGTAGTCGCCATGACCCGCTTCGATCGCCACCCGGCTTCTCACAGTCGGTGGCAGCACCCGCTCCTGATAGGCAGGATCTTGGGCTGCAAAGACTTCAGCACAAGGCATTGAGACCACACGCACCCCATGGCCCTTGGCAGCTAAAACCTCTGCTGCCTCGCGAGCAAGGGCAACTTCCGACCCCGTTGCGATGAGAATCACGTCAGGACGCTCGCCATGTTCAGTCAGAATGTAACCCCCCCGACTGATCTCGCTGACTTGTTCGTCGCTGCGCGCCTGATGGGGCACCGATTGACGCGACAGCACGAGCGCCGTGGGCGCTCCTCGTCGCTCAATAGCATGGCACCACGCAGCACGGACCTCCACCGAATCACAGGGACGCCAAGTGCACAGATTGGGCGTGGTTCTCAGATTGGTCAACTGTTCAACAGGTTGATGGGTTGGGCCGTCTTCACCTTGGCCAATACTGTCGTGGGTGTAAACATGCACGGAGCCAAGCTCCATCAGCGCAGACATTCGAACGGCATTGCGTGCGTATTCCATGAACATGAGAAAGGTCCCTGTAAAGGGAATGAGGCCCCCATGCAGTGCCATACCACTTGCAATCGCCGTCATGGCAAATTCTCGAACGCCATAATAGATGTAGTTACCTGCCGAAGGGTTTGATGTCACAGGTTTTGCCGCTGACCAAATGGTACTGTTGGACCCTGAGAGGTCTGCAGAGCCTCCTATTAGTTCGGGTAAAAAGTCGCTCAGCTCAGCAATAAAATCACCCGAGGATTGCCGCGTCGCCTTACTCGCGCCTGCAGCTTGTGCCGCTTGCAAGGCAGCTGCCGAAAAAGCTGGCCAATCATCGGGCAACTGTTTCTGCATTCGGCGTAAAAAACTCTTCGCATCATCCGGAAACGCAGCCTCATAGGCCGCAAACGCCGCTTGCCAAGAACCCTCAGCTTCAATACCTTTCGCTCGCGCATCCCAGGCCTCATAGATCGCCTCAGGGATTTCGAAGGGCGCTGACGACCAGCCCAATGCTGCGCGAGTAGCAACAATTTCGTCCTCACCAAGAGGCGCACCATGGCTTGCAGCCGTGCCTTCTTTATTAGGCGAACCGAACCCGATCCGGGTTTTGCAACAAATCAGCGTGGGCCGTGTTTGCTCAGCCTTAGCAGAGGCGATGGCAGCGCCCAGTGCTGCACTGTCATGGCCGTCAACTGCTTCAATCACCTGCCACCCGTAGGCTCTGAAACGCGCGGGGGTATCGTCTGTGAACCACCCCTTCACTTCGCCATCAATCGAAATGCCATTGTCATCATAGAAACAAATTAATTTGCCCAGCTGCCAAGTCCCCGCAAGCGAACATGCCTCGTGCGAGATCCCTTCCATAAGGCAACCATCGCCCGCAAAGACATAGGTGTGATGGTCGACGATCGTGTGTTGATGCCCGCTGGGATCCTCTTTATTGAAAGTCTCTGCCAACAATTTTTCGGCAAGCGCCATGCCAACGGCATTCGCAAGGCCCTGGCCCAGGGGTCCAGTAGTGGTCTCAACACCTGGTGTGTCGCCAAATTCTGGGTGTCCGGGTGTTGCAGATCCCAGCTGCCTGAATCCCCGCAAGTCGTCGACAGACACGGGGTAACCGGTCAGATGCAGCAGACTATAAATCAGCATCGAGCCGTGTCCGTTCGAGAGCACAAACCGATCACGGTTCACCCACTCAGGGTGGTTTGGGTTGTGCTTAAGGTGGTGGCGCCAAAGTTGCTCTGCCATATCCGCCATGCCCATCGGGGCCCCGGGGTGACCCGAGTTGGCTTTTTGCACTGCGTCCATGGCGAGGGCCCGAATGGCATTTGCGCACTCTCGATTGAGGCTTTGTTCCTGACTCATTAGGGCTCCTTCGACAAAAACACTTATTCTCCCGTAGCGGATCCAAATGGGCAACGAAAAACCCGGACATACCCGATACTTTTCTGACCTTCGCATCTCTATCACGCGCTCTGCCCTTCTCTACATCGTCGATAAGCACATTGCCAATCAGCCTCGATCGCGCTGCACGAGGCTCGTTTCTTCAAATTGGAGTGCTTGCTTTTGATCCGATACGCCAAGCAGAGGCGCATATCAGCACATGAAGTCAGCAGAGCAGAAATGGATGAAAATCTGGACTGATTAACAACGTGCCCGCAGCAGATTGGGCCTGACTGAAATTGAACGGCATCTTGAAGATTCCTCAAACACGTTGCTTTCGATGCCTTCCCCAAATAGGTAAGATTCCCGACCCTTTGATTTAGAACATAAAAGCTATGTCCGAAAACAGCGTCTTTACCTCCGAGTCGGTTTCCGAGGGCCATCCCGACAAAATGTCCGACCAAATCTCGGATGCCATCCTCGATGCGCTACTCGCCCAAGACCCCAATGCCAGAGTCGCCTGCGAAACGTTGGTTAAGACGGGTATGGTGGTGTTGGCCGGTGAAATCACCAGCTCAGCGAATATCGATTACGAGCAAATTTGCCGTCAGACGATTTTGGACATTGGCTACAACCACTCGGATGTGGGCTTTGATGGGGCCTCCTGCGCGGTGATCAACGCGCTAGGCAAGCAGTCCCCCGATATCGCGATGGGTGTGGACGAAACCACCGATCATGAGCAAGGTGCCGGCGACCAAGGCCTGATGTTTGGCTATGCGACCAACGAGACCGATGTCCTCATGCCAGCACCGATTACCTATTCTCATCTGCTCGTAAAGCAGCAATCTGAGGTGCGCAAGTCTGGCCAACTGCCCTTCCTGCGGCCAGACGCCAAAAGCCAGGTGACATTCCGTTACGAACATGGAGTACCTGTGGCGATCGATGCCGTTGTGTTATCGACTCAGCACGATCCAGACATCCGTTTGGCTGATCTGCAAGAAGCTGTCATGGAAGAGATCATCAAGCCGGTCTTACCCGCCAATTGGTTATCCGCGCAAACCAAATACTTTATCAATCCCACAGGCAACTTCGTTATTGGTGGCCCTGTGGGCGACTGTGGCTTGACCGGTCGGAAGATCATCGTTGACACCTACGGCGGCATGGCGCGCCATGGCGGCGGTGCCTTCTCTGGAAAGGACCCCTCTAAAGTTGACCGCAGCGCAGCCTACGCCGGCCGTTACGTTGCTAAAAATATTGTCGCCGCGGGACTTGCGGATCGATGCGAAATTCAAGTCTCTTATGCCATCGGTGTCGCCGAACCTACGTCAATCAGCATCAATACCTTCGGTACGGGCA
>CAYZUV010000068.1:0-10875 GCA_964481245.1 uncultured Pseudomonadales bacterium | reverse complement strand
CCCTTGCGCAGATCAACCAAGAGACGGTGGTCATTCCTGGGCACGGTCCTTTGTCTGACTACCAAGGACTCAGCGATTACATCGAGATGTTGAAAGACATCCGAGAGCAGATGATGAGTCTCATTGAAGACGGCGCGTCGCTTGACGATGTCCTAAAGAGCGGTATCACAAAAGCGTACGATGCCAAGAACGGCGATCCTGGACTGTTGCTCAATCGAGGTTACTTCAGTTTGACCCATAAGGTGGTGGATCGATGAGAGCCTTCTGGTTGGGGTGTTTGATTGCGCTCGGCCTCTCACCCACAGGGGGGTTGGCAGAGACCACCATTATTTGTGAGCGATTGATTGACGTGAGAAAAGGGTCCGTTGAGCCCTGGCAAGCCATTGTCATTGAAGGTGACTGGATAAAGAAGGTCTTGCCGGCGTCTCAACTGAGCGAGTCGAAGGGGACAACGATTCGATTGGAAGGCCAGACGTGCATGCCAGGATTGATGGACATGCACGTCCATCTCATCAGTGAAACGTCACCTGATGGTTTCGCAAAGCAGTTCAAATGGAATCCCACCGACTACGCCTATGGTTCAGTTAAATTTGCCGAGCGAACGTTACACGCGGGATTCACACTGGTTAGAGATTTAGGCGCGAGCGATTCTCTCGCCATTAGCCTACGTAATGCCATTGAGCGCGGCGATATCTTGGGTCCGAGGGTGCTCGCGGCAGGTAAAAGCATTGCGACCACGGGCGGTCATGCAGATCCAAGCAATGGCCGTAATCTGGCACTGATGGGCGACCCCGGGCCCGCAGCCGGCGTCGTCAATGGGGTTGTTGAGGCGCGAAAAGCGGTTCGACAGCGATACAAAGAAGGCTCAGACCTGATCAAAATCACCGCAACGGGCGGCGTCTTGTCTCAAGCCAAAAATGGTCAGAACCCCCAGTTCAAGCCGGATGAGCTCGAAGCCATTATCGACACTGCGAAGGACTATGGATTCAAAGTGGCCGCGCATGCGCACGGCGCTGAGGGCATGCTTCGAGCGGTGGAAGCCGGTGTAGATTCCATCGAACACGGCACGTTCATGAACGAACCGGTGATGAAGGCGATGAAAAAGCGAGGAACCTACTATGTGCCGACCATCATCGCAGGTAAGTTCGTTGCCGAAAAAGCCGAAATTGATGGCTTCTTCTCTGACTTGGTCCGACCTAAAGCACGCGAAGTGGGTCCAACAATCCAAGGCACATTCGCCAAGGCCTATGGTTATGGCGTCAAAATCGCCTTTGGCACCGACACGGGAGTGTCTGCGCATGGCGACAATTGGAAGGAATTCGTTTACATGGTGGAGGCCGGTATGCCGCCCATGGAGGCAATTCAGAGCGCCACGGTTGCGGGTGCGGATCTCGCTGATGTGGCTGATCGTTTGGGGGTGATTGAAGCTGGAAAGTTAGCAGATTTAGTGGCCGTGCGCGGTAACCCCGTCGAGCGGATCGAGCAAATGGGTGAGATGACATTTGTTATGAAGGGCGGTGAGATCTATCGTCATTTGGATTGAGGGATCGCGAGCAACAGCCATCCGCAAAGAGACGCAAGCGTTGGAGGTCTACATATGACTACCTATACATCCGATTCAGAGGAACTGATCGTTGAATTGGACGGGCGGGTGGCGCGTTTGACGCTGAACCGACCAGAGGCGCGCAACGCCTTGTCAGATGGGATGACCAATAATCTCATTCGAGCGATTCGCTGGGCCGCGATCGATGACGAGGTTGGCGCAGTCTTGCTGACTGGGGCGGGATCAGCGTTTTGCAGTGGGGGAGATGTGAAACGCATGAATCAGGATGCGGGGCATGATCGGCGCCCGAGCCAATCGGCACAACTCGACGCCCTGACATCTCGACATCAAGGCATCGCCGGCGCCCTTCGGGCGCTCCCAAAACCTTCGGTGGCAGCGCTGCCAGGGCCTGCGGCGGGTGCGGGCTTAGCCATCGCGCTGTGCTGCGACTTTAGGATTGGCGCCCCCAAGGCGTTGATTAGCACGGGTTACGCCAATATTGGATTGTCCGGAGACTATGGGATTGCTTGGCTTTTGACGCGGACGGTGGGACCGGCGGCCGCAAGGGCGCTACTGCTCACCTCAGACCGGATTCCGGCAGACGAAGCGAAGCAAATGGGGATCCTAAACGAGGTTGTAGACGAAGCCCATCTTCAAGACGAAGCGCTTACCCTCGCTCGCCGATTGGCAGCAGGGCCCCTCGTTGCCTACGCCGCGATAAAGAAAAATCTGGATGATGCGCTCGACGTGGATCATCACACAGCGATCAACCGTGAGGCCGAGCGCTTGCTAGCCTGTCGTCAGACGCACGATTATCGCGAGGCGATTCAGGCGTTCGCGCAAAAGCGGCCGCCGAATTTCAAGGGGCAGTAAGTGCTGCCTATTGAGTGAAGGCTTGCGCTTGTTGGTGCTTCAGCTTGAGGCGCAGGTCGAGAGACTGCGATTGTCATAAACTCCACTTGTCGATAGGCTCGTTCGGAAATCAACCATGCCGTCCAAGTGCGCGAGAGGAAGAAAGCCATGATGAATCTAGATCTGAAGGGGAAAAGGGCCATGGTCACGGGCGCAAGCCTAGGGATTGGTGAGGCAGTTGTTAAGCTCCTCGCGAATCACGGTGCTGATGTGGTGTTCTGCGCCCGCGGGCAAGCGGCTGTCGATGCGTTGGTCGCTTATGAATCGCCTCGGGGCCAGATCACAGGTTTTACGGCGGACATGGGAGATGAAGCCTCAACCGGCGCCTTTCTTGAAGCCGCAGGTAGCGAAATTGATATTTTGATCAACAACGTCGGGGCTTCGCCAAGCAGGAATTTTTTATATATGTCTGACGATGATTGGCGAAGTCTACATGAGCTTAATTTGCTCTCTGCCGTGCGTTGCACGCGCCATGTCTTGCCTCACATGCGAGGGCAGAAGTGGGGTCGAGTGATTATGGTCGCGAGTGGCGCCGCAAAATACCCGAATGCGGCACTGATTGATTACGGCGCGACCAAAGCGGCGATGATTAGCTTAAGCAAATCGCTGGCAAGAAAGTACGGCAGTGATGGTGTTTTGGTTAACTCTGTGCTGCCTGGCCTGATTCACACCGCCATGTGGGAACGTGCAGCGACAGAGATTGCTGAAGCGTCTGGGAGCACGATGGATGACGTGTTGTCTCGTAATGGCAAAACGGTGCCTGTTGGTCGTTATGGGACGTCTGAGGAAGTGGCCAACATGATTGTATTTCTAGCTACCGAAGCCGCATCCTATGTGAATGGTTCCGCGATTGAGGTCGATGGCGGAAGTGCCGCCCACATCTAAGCGGAGTGCGAGCGAGGCCAAGGACGAGACCCATGTCTCGTTGCTGAGCGTGTCGCTCATGTTGTTAAGTCGTAATCCAGAGAGTACTGAATATGAGTGAGTCAGCTGATGGGGGTTCGATTGAACCGATCCAATTGAGCAATCGAGAAGCATTTGATAAGTGGAATATCGATCCCTTTATCGATCCAGCGAGCGTTGATCTTGCGACGATGGACCCTGCGCATCCCGCACTCTTTGAGGCCGACACCTTTTGGCCTTATTTCGAGCGGTTGCGTGCAGAAGACCCGGTCCATTACACCCCAGAGAGCATGGTAGGGCCCTATTGGTCGGTCACGAAATTTGCGGACATCATGCATGTAGATACGCACCACGATGTGTTCTCGTCCGATATCAATCAAGGCGGGATCAGGATGGGCGGCCGGCCGAGGCAAGCGGATGACGCGCCGGACCCCATGTTTCATCTACCTATGTTCATCATGCAAGATCCGCCGGTGCATGATGACCAGCGGCGTGTGGTTTCTCCAAGTTTCACGCAAGCCAAGCTCCAGGAGCTTAAAGGTCTGATCCGTGAGCGTGCGGGAGCCATTTTAGATGGACTGCCTCGAAACGAGACTTTCAACTGGGTGCGTTCGGTGTCGGTTGAGCTGACCGGACAAATGCTGGCAACCCTATTTGATGTTCCTCAAGAGGATCGTCATAAGCTGATTTACTGGTCGGACACGGTGGAAAACATTGGTAACCCCGATGTCTTCGAGACGCCGCAGGAGGCGTTTCAGGAATTGTGGAAGTGCTTTGAGTATTTCGACGCCGTTTGGAAGGACCGAGCTGGCCGGAGCGAAAAGGGCAGTGACCTGATCTCGATCCTGGCTCAGAGTGAGGCCACGAAGAACATGCCGCCGAACGAATTTTTGGGCAACATGCTTTTGCTGATCGTGGGTGGTAACGACACCACTCGGAACTCGATTTCCGGCGGCGTTCTGGCACTGAATCAACACCCCGAGGAGTATGCAAAGCTTCGCGCGAATCCTGATTTGATTCCGAAAATGGTCCCGGAAATCATTCGCTGGCAATCGCCCGTGGCCCACATGTGCCGAACGGCGCTCACCGATACGGTGCTTGGGGGTAAAACTATCCGTGCCGGTGAAAAGGTTGTTATGTGGTACATCTCTGGTAATCGCGATGCGGATGCGATTCCGCGAGCGAACGAATTCATTATTGACCGCGCTAATCCTCGGCACCATTTGTCCTTTGGCTACGGTATTCATCGCTGCGTGGGTAATCGGCTCGGTGAGATGCAGCTGACCGTCCTTTGGGAAGAAATTCTCAAGCGATTCGACACCATCGAAGTGGTGGGCGACCCCGTGTATTTGCGCTCCAATTTTATTCACGGAATTCGTGAACTTCCCGTAAGGATTCCGGGCTAGTCTGCATGTCAAGATTTGCTTTTCGCGAGGAAAAGGTCAGCTTCAACGGTCATACCACGGCTTATTTGGAGGCTGGCCCCGCTAGCGGCCCAGCAATGATTTTTGTGCACGGGTGGCCTGAGCGTGCCATCAGCTGGCGGCACCAACTTCCTGTGTTTGGCGGCCTTGGCTTTCGGGTTATTGCCCCTGATCAGCGGGGCTATGGTGATTCAACCGTCTATCATCATTTAGATGATTATGCGCTCGAGAAGCTGACAGGCGATGTGATTGGACTGCTCGATGCCCTCGGCATCGAGTCCGCCATTTGGGTCGGCCATGATTGGGGTAGCCCTGTGGTCTGGAGTGTGGCGAGTCATTACCCGACGCGTTGCCGAGGGGTGGCGAGTCTCTGTGTGCCTTACTACCATCTCGAGCGGGGGCTCACCCATACCATCAGCTTAGTTGACCGCACGCTCTATCCAGAAGACGAGTACCCTGCCGGTCAGTGGGATTACCAGCTGTATTACCAGGAACAGTTTGAAGCGGCGACCCGTGCCTTTGACGCGAATCCTCGAGCGACGATCAAAGCCTTGTTCAGGAAAGGCGACCCAGCCGGGCGGGGTCAGCCAGCGGGGACTGCCCGTATTCGTGCCGCCGGGGGATGGTTTGCCGGTCTTGATGAAGCGCCCGATGTGCCGCTGGATACGGATGTCTTGAGCGAAGCGGAGCTTGACGTGTACGCGAGAGGGCTAGAACGAAACGGTTTCTTTGGGCCTGACGCCTTTTATATGAACCACGAGGCTAATGAGGCTTTTGCAAGACAGGCAGTGAATGATGGCAGACTTGGGATGCCCGCACTTTTTCTTGCCGGACGTTACGATTATGTGTGCGAAACCGTCGATTCGGGGGCCGCAGAACCGATGCGTGCGATGTGCGACCTGCTAGACGAACAGATCGTCGATTCTGGGCATTGGATGGCTCAAGAGCGCCCCACTGAAGTGAATCAAGCGCTTAATCAATGGTTGATCAAGCGTCAATTGATGCCAACACCTTAAAAATTGGGTGTCTCACGGTGTTGCCAGATTAGAAACCGGTATTGTCTCTGGCCAGATGATAAATCACGAAAATCGGGTTCATGATAGGCGTTCGTGTCAGGCGGCCAAATGTCATCGTTTAGAGCTGGCTAACCCCTTAACTCCAGATGGGCAACGAATTCCCAGATGATGGACCTCACTGAAAAACCCTACCCGGGGGGACGCCTTCAGAGACCGGCAGCGAGCAGCGCGCAGGCGATTTTCCACACGTCGCAAGTGATACAGCGCCATTTGCTCACCATGACCATCGTTGCTGTCGCGGCCTACGCGGTGCTCGGATCAACGGCGGTGCTTCGAGCCTGGCTCGCGCCGTTGACAATGGATTGGCTGGGTTATGGCCTTTCTTTGCTCCTCATCCTTGGGGTGATGTTGGCGTTTCTTCGGTTTCGGCGTGTTCCGATCAGCCAGATGCAGTGCGGCTGGCTCGCGTACCTTCTCCTGATTTCGACGGTTGAGGAGTTAGCGTTTCGGGTATTTCTGCCGCTCTACTTGGATCAATTTTTAGATCTGAGAGCCAGCGTTATCATCAGTAGTGTGATTTTCGGTGTGCTGCACTATTGGACGCTTCGTTGGCGACTGGGTGCCTGTTTGTTCACCGTGTTGGGTGGATTGGGGTTCAGTCGTTTGCTCCACACGACAGACGATCTAGCGCTTGTGGTATTGGTTCACTGGCTGGTGACCTTTCTCAATACGCCGAGGCCGCCCCAGGGAAAGCCACGGACTTAAGGTTTAGCTTGATTGGCCTAGGTCATGCTCTTAAGGGGCAGCGTCAGCTTGAGCAATCGTTCAAAAACGAGATGATATCTGGCCACGCTCGGCGATCTTGAATCATAAATAGATGACCACCCTCATACCATTTGAGTTCGGCGTTCGGGATGAGGGACGCTAGCCACTCTTGATTGACCGGCGGCGCGATACCATCAAATCGTCCAGCGCAGATGAGGGTTCTGGTCGAGAGGGCTGGCAGTTGATCAACGGTATCGTGCCCGGCGCGAGCCTCGAGCTGCCGCCAGGCCCCCAGCTTTGATTCTGGCTGCTGGTGGTCCTCAATGGCACCGGCTTGCGCTGCCTCGATCATCGCGCTGACCTTGTCTGGGTTGGCTTTTTGCCACGCATGATCGCGGCGTGTGTCTGAGACGTCCATCAGTCGAAGCAGACGCTCAGTGGGCGAAAGGTCTTGTGGCAACTCGTGAAAAGGGTAACTCGGCATTTCGCCCCCAGGGGAGGTGCAGCAAAGAACCAGCTTACGTAGGCGTTTCGGGTGCCGGAGGGCAAAATGTTGCGCCACCATCCCGCCAAACGACACGCCCACGACGTCAACGTGGTCAATCCCTAGCGCATCGAGTAAACGCGCGGCGTCATCTCCGTAGTCCTCCATGGAATAGACGCGGTCGGGTTTCTCGGATTGCCCAAGGCCCCGCTGATCATAGGCGATCACGCGGCGCGTCTTGGCGAGCGGGCCGTCAAGGACATTAGGACGCTGACGCAGATCGCCGCCTGTGCCTGAAATGAAAAGCACCGGATCGCCATTGCCCGCGGTGTCGTAGTGCAGTTTCAGGTCTGTCGTTTGAATGAGAGGCATGCGCGGAGTGTAGGGGGCAAGCGCGTAAAGCTCAACGCGAAATTCCGAGCCCAGCGCAACACTCAAGACAAGACCCAGCGAATGGCGGGGTCCAGTGCGCGAGAAATCTGAGGTCGATATGGGTTTTTGTTGAAAAAAGGAGGTGCGTTTCAATCTCGGCAGCGTTTGCAGCAATAAAGGCAAGCGACGCGGCAAAACCTAAACTCGATTGAGGTAAGAGAGAAGCCGCACTACGAGAAAGATAAAGGCATTCTAGTCAGGCGAGCCCGAATACGGGCGTAAAGGGGGCAATGCATCCAACGCACATGCCTTAAAGGCAGGAGACAGCTAGAGAGAAAAAGGTCATTCGAAAATTGGGGTGGGTGCGATCAGATGCGCTTAAGTCGATGGGACATGCTAAAACGGGTTGGAGTAACTCATATACGCGAAGCCTAAGCCCATGCATATTCAGAAAATTCAGCTCGAACGTTGGATCCAAGCACTTGCTTTAGCGAATCGAGACGGCATCGAAAGCGGTGACTATGAAGGCAGCATCTGCCATGAACATCTGTCTAAGGTCTTGGCCGAGATGCGGCTTCTCATTCAGGGCGATAGGGAACCCCATCCCGATTATGCGAATGACTCTCTGTAACGCAAAGCACGTTCAGGTCGTCCCAATACCGGGGCGTCGGCGACCCTAGCTGAGCTTGAAAATAGCGCCATGAGAAGGGCCTTGTTTATAGGGGGCGCACAAAAAAGGCCAGCGCCTTCCGGCCACTGGCCTCTGATGACAGCCGGTTGCGGCTTATTTCCAGTTAAAGCCCAATCGCAGCCCAAACGTTCTAGGGCGCATTGGCCCAAAGAAGTGCGAGGGCAAAATGCCACCATTTGCGTTGTAGCCATCCCAGGTGAACTCGTCCAACAAATTCTCTGCGTAAGCTTCGACGTACCAGTTGTCATTTGACTCATAGCCGAACCGAAGGTTGGTGATGGCGTAGCTGCCAATCATGCCCTCTGGGTTGCGCTCCCAACTGCCGCCTCGCTCGCTTTCATAAAACGCTTCTAGGCTACTGGTCAGTTTGCCGCTTGCCAGTGGGAAGTCGAGGTCAAGCTTGGCTGCCCCTGTGATTTTCGGTGCCCAGAAGACGCGACCACCCTCACAGCCCAGACCGTCACCCTCTTCGGCGCCATCGAGACCACAAATCTCGGATAGGCCGCTCGCCTCAGTATCGAGGTAGCCCATGGCAAGGTACATGGTTGCGTTATCGCTCATCGCGACGGTTGTAGACGCCTCAATGCCAAAGCCGTCGACCTGACCCACGTTGAGCACGCGGCCCGCAAAGGCATCGACGACACCATCATCTTCAAAATCCACGCTGACATAACTGATGACCTGGGCGTCAGTGTAGTCGTACATGAAGGCGGTGATATCGAAGTTGCCCGCGCCGTCGAGATAACGGGTTTTGAAGCCCACTTCATAAGAATCCATTTCCTCCGGCCTGAAGGTGCCGGGCTTGTAGCCATCGTTCTGGGTAATGCCTGTTTCGTAGGCAGGTGGGTTGCCGAGTGCATCCTCAATCCAGAAGCTTCCATAGCCACCTGACTTAAAGCCCTGCGTGTAACTTGCAAAGGCGATGGCATCGTCATTGAGGGTATAGGTCAATGCCACCTTGGCTGTGGTGTCGCTCCAAGTCTTGGTATCCGTAATGTAGTCCGCGGTGGCGAAGCCATAGATAAAGTAGGGGCCAAGGTAGCTCTCAGGCTCAGGGACCCAGGTGCTGAACTGCTTTTTGTCTTTGGTGTAGCGCAAGCCCAGCTCGAGATTCAGGTTGTCGGTGATATCACTGTCTAAGTTGACGTAAGCAGCCCAACCGCTGTACTTGCCTTTGATTAAACCGCGTTCAACCAGGTTGCCGTCGGCGCTAGGGTAGAAATCGTAGTAGTAGTCAGAACACCCCGTGTAAAACTCATAGCCGTAGTATTCGGCATAGTAATTGAGGTAGTACTGACACATGAGGTCTTCAGAGCCAATGTTGGTGAACTGAGCGTCGAGATCCTCTTTGTAATACGACACCCCGGTATACCAGTTGATGGGACCATCGCCGTTACCGATCAGTCGCAGCTCTTGTTGAAAATATTGGCCCGCTTGCTGAAACTGGAAGTTGTTAATGACGAGCGGCGTGCCGTCGTAATCTTCTTTGTAATAGTAATCGTGGTCTTTATAGCCCGTATTAGAGGTCAGGCTCGCAAACCCCAAGTCGTAATCGATAAATAATCCAAGGGTGAGCAGCTTGCCATCGTCACGATCACCCTGACTGATATCGGAGTCGAGTTGCTCGTTCGTACCACCCAGCGTTGTGTCATCAACGATGTAGTTATCGAAGGTTTCCCAGATGTCGCCCTGATCAATGGCGCGATACATGGAACCTGACTGTTTACGATCTTCATACTCGGCCACGAAGTCCAGGGTCATTGCGTCTGTCGCGTAGGCTGCTGAAAGGCGAAGCGCGGATTTTTCGTGGTCGATCTCGTCGTTGCCCGAAAAGACGTTCTTGGCAAAGCCATCTTCCTGCGAGGAGTAGCCCGCTAGGCGAAGGGCAAAATTATCGCTAAGAGGCACATTCACTGCGCCCTCGATTACGGCATGACCGCGCTCGGCAACATCGAGATCGATATAACCGTCTCTCTCACCGATCTCCGCTTTACGCGTGTGTACACTGAAAGCGCCGCCGATCGAGTTTCGACCAAACAAAAAGCCTTGAGGCCCTCTCAGGATTTCGGCGCGCTCAATGTCGTAGAGACTCGTCACAGCGGCGCCATTTCGGCCCTCGTAAAGATCGTTCTTGAAGAAGGCGGATGACGGATCACCGCCAACGCCAAAGTCTTGAGTGCGCACGCCGCGGATACTCACCGCGTCAATATAAGAGTCCTGCGAGTTGCCGCTGACACCCGGAGTGTAAGCGATCAAATCTTTGACGTCGTTCAAATTGGTCTCGGAGATAAAGTTACCGGAAAGTGCGGAGATCGCGAGTGGCACTTCCATGACGCCTTCTTCACGTTTTGTTGCAGTGACAATGACCTCTTCCAACACTTGTCCGGATGCGGCGCCGGAACTCATGAGGGCGGCCGACACGGCGACGGCCAAGGGATGACGACGAAGCTGAGGTAAGGCGATGCGTTTTGACATAGGAGACGTCCTCAATAGAGTCAAAAGAGCCGAATGGATTCTCGCTCTGCGAGCGAGCACCAGGAATGGGCGCAGATTAGCGCCAAACGTCGTCAGGTCAAGCAATATTTTTTAGTTTTTCAGGGTAGAAAAACAAGGATGTAACCGGTGGCTGTCGATGCTGGGTTGAGGGTCCCTCAGCATCTTTCGCAGCATCGCTCGCGCATTCCCCCGCAGCGTCTCTCGCAGCGTCTCTCGCAGCGTCTCTCGCAGCGTCTCTCGCAGCGTCTCTCGCAGCATCTCTCGATGTG
>CAYZUV010000067.1:0-10979 GCA_964481245.1 uncultured Pseudomonadales bacterium | reverse complement strand
TCAGGATGTTCATTCAAATACTGTTCGATGGCTTCGATGGTCAATGTCACGTCGGCATATTCCGTGCTTGTTTCGGGTCCAGAGGCTATGCGTCTAATTGAATGGTGCCTTCGAATACTCTCGCAGCAGATCCAGTCATGGAAAGGCTGTGAGACCCTCCAGGCCACGCCACCACAAGGTCGCCCCCTGGCATTGAGACCTTAACCTCTGAGGCCAGTTTTTGCCATTGACGCCCGACGGCTACCGCAGCACAAGCGCCCGAGCCGCATCCGAGCGTTTCTCCTACTCCTCGCTCAAAGACTCTGAGCTCGATCTCTTGATCGGTCAGGATCCTCATAAAGCCGACGTTCACATCCTGCGGGAAGGTGTGCGTGCGTTTTAAAGCGATGGCTAAGGGCTCGAGGTCGGCGGGCGCATCCTGATCAAGCAGCACAACGGCATGCGGATTACCGACATTACAAACGCCGAAGGCAAGGGGGGGATCATCTGGCGAAGCCAAGAACGTCCACCTGTGATCGTGAGCGGATTCGCTCGGCGAAAACGGGATGATATCGGGTTCGAACTGTGGCTCTGAAAGCTCAACGAGAAAGCGAGCGGAATCAAGTCTCTGCGTACGCATCCGGCCGCTCTCCGTTTGCAGTATCAGCGAACGCTTAGGGCTGAGTCGCTTATCGAAAACAAATTTAGCGAAACAGCGGGCCCCGTTACCACACTGCCCAGACGTCGATCCATCGGCATTATAGATCCGATAGAAGAAATCGGCTTCGGGGTCCGTTGGTGGTTCAACCACGAGCAATTGATCAAACCCGACGCCCAGTTGGCGATCAGCTAAGTGGGTGATGTGGTCGGGAGAGAGTTGAATGGACTGACTGAGGGCATCGATGACCATGAAGTCATTGCCAATGCCTTGCATTTTTGTGAAACGAATTGGCTTCATGATGATGTTAGACAGCCTAGTTCGTCTTTGACTAAAGCAGACAGCGATTCGCGAGGCCGAATCACGCGAGCCTGACCCGCTTCGATCAAGATTTCCGCCGCTCTGGGTCGAGAATTGTAGTTAGAACTCATCACAAAGCCGTAAGCGCCGGCGTCCAAAACAGCCAAGCGTTGCCCCGCTTCAGTATGTAACAACCGATCCTTAGCAAGAAAATCGCCCGTCTCACAGATGGGGCCAACAACGTCATAGCGTCGCGCCTCGATGTCAGTGCAAGCGGGCTCTATCGACTCAATCTGTTGCCAAGCGTTGTAGAGCGAGGGACGAATCAGGTCATTCATCGCTGCATCTACGACACAGAAATGTTTGTCTTCACTCGACTTGATGTACAACACCTCGGTGATCAACAGCCCGGAGTCAGCGACGATCGAGCGACCGGGCTCTAGGATCAACTCCAACTGCCTCTCATCAAGTTTAGGCTTCAGCCATCGCGCTAAGTCGTCCAAGGGAAACGCTGGCTCGTCCTGGTATCGAATGCCCATGCCACCACCCAAATCAACATGTTGAAGATGTAGGCCTGAGTCAGCCAGTTGATCGACCATCTCAAAAAGCCGCGTCGCAGCTTCCAGGTAAGGTTCAATCTCAGTGATTTGCGAGCCAATATGGCAGTCGATTCCCACCATCTTCAGATGCGGGTGCTTTGCGGCTTCCTGATAAATCCGCTCGGCGTCCTGCATGGACACGCCGAATTTTGCTTCCTTCAGTCCAGTTGCAATGTAGGGATGTGTCTTGGGGTCGACGTCTGGATTGACTCGGAGGGAGACGGGCGCGATCAGCTGCGCGTCCTCGGCGATGCGCGAAAGTGCGCTGAGCTCTGCTTCTGACTCTACATTGAAGCAGTGAATGCCGGCTCGCAAGGCGTCCTGAATCTCCCGCGAGGTCTTGCCAACGCCGGAAAAAACCGAACGTTGGGGGGAGCCATTGGCGAGTCGCACGCGCTCTAGCTCGCCACCCGATACGATGTCGAAGCCAGCGCCCATTGAGGCCAGCAAGGCGAGAATAGATAAGTTCGAGTTGGCCTTGACGGCATAGCAAATTAAGGGATTAATCTCGGCAAATGCCTGCTCAAATGTTTGGTAGTTTCTGATAATGGACGCGGCGGAATAGACGTAGCACGGTGTGCCGAAGGTCTCAGCGACCTCGCTGAGGTTCAGTCCATCCAATGCGAGTATGCCATCGCGTCGATCAAGACTCACGGCAAAACCACCGAAGCTTGAGTTGTGTTGATCGTTTCTTCTGGAATGTAGAGCGGCCCTTTTTGCCCACAGCTACAAAGAAGAAAGATGAAAGCGATCAGAAGTAGTCGCATAGGGGGTCAGTGCAATGAGCGGGCAGAAATTATACTGAAGTCTTTGGGCAAGGGGGAGCAAGCCGGTGAGTAAGCCAATGACGGATCGCGAATTTCATGGTCTTTTAGACGAAATCATGATGACCATTGAGGACGCAGTCGATGCGCTTGATGATGATTTTGATTTTGATCGATCCGGCGGTCAGTTGGTGATTACCTTCCCGGATTATTCTCAATTGATCCTGAGTCGTCAGGTCGCGCAAAAGGAATTATGGATTGCCGCGAAATCCGGTGGCTTTCACCTCGCTTTGTCTGGGAAGACTTGGATGTGTCATTCGAGCGGGGAAGCACTGTGGCCGCTCCTTGCGCGGCTATTCAGGGAGCAGTGGTACGAAGAGAGCGAGGCGTTTAACGATCTTCTTTAGCTCGGGCGATAGCGTCTTTGACGCTTGATGGTGCAGTACCCCCGAAGTGGGCTCTGGCATTCACAGACCCTTCTAGGGTCAAGTTTTCAAACACATCGGATCCGATTTTGTCCGACACTGCTTGCATCGTGCTCAATTCGAGCTGGGAAAGATCGACCCCGGATTGAATGGCTATACCCACCAATCGCCCAACGATGTGGTGGGCATCACGGAATGCAATGCCCTTGCGCACCAGATAGTCGGCGAGGTCAGTGGCCGTCGCAAAACCTTTGAGTGCAGCCTCTCTCATGGCGTCCCGATCAGGCTCGAGATGGGGCAGCATGTCTGTGAACGCACGCAAGCAATCTCGTACGGTATTAACGGTATCAAAGAGTGGCTCTTTGTCCTCTTGGTTGTCTTTGTTGTAGGCGAGTGGCTGGCTTTTCATTAAGGTTAGAAGACTCATCAAACTGCCGTAGACGCGGCCGGCCTTGCCTCTAACCAGTTCGGGGACATCTGGATTTTTCTTCTGAGGCATGATGGAAGAGCCTGTACAGAAGCGATCGGGTAATTCGATGAACCCAACCAGCGGTGAGGACCAAAGCACGAGTTCCTCTGACCATCTCGATAGATGCATCATCAAAAGGCTCGCTGCATGACAGAACTCAATTGCAAAGTCGCGATCGCTCACGGCATCCAGCGAATTTTCTGCAACACGATCGAACCCGAGAAGCTCTGCGGTACGGGCTCTTTCAATGGGAAAGCTCGTGCCGGCTAGGGCTGCAGCGCCCAGAGGCAGAACGTTCACCCTTTTTCGGCAATCACGCAGTCGGTCCGCGTCTCGCTGGATCATCTCGTGCCAAGCCATCAAATGATGACCAAAGACCACAGGCTGTGCGACTTGAAGATGCGTGAAGCCCGGCATGATAGTCTCGGTTTCTCTCTCTGCCAGCGTGACGAGTACCGCGGCCAGCGCCTGGATCTGGTCAAGGATCTGATCAATGGCGTGCCGAAGATACAAGCGGATATCGGTTGCGACTTGGTCGTTTCGAGATCGAGCGGTGTGCAGCACCTTAGCGACCTCACCGATGCGTTCGATGAGAGCGGATTCAATATTCATGTGGACGTCTTCGAGCGCCACTGACCAGGTGAATTGGCCGTCTTTTATCTCATCGAGAATGCCCAAGAGCCCCGATCTGATCTCCTCGAACGCCTCCGTAGAGATAATGTTTTGTTCGCACAGCATGGTGGCGTGGGCAATCGAGCCCTCGATATCGAAAGCAGCCAAGATTTGATCAAAGGTCACGGAAGCCGTGAAGGCCTCGACAAACGCATCCGTCGACTCCGAAAAGCGACCGTCCCATAATTTTTCGGGTTCCGTTCCCATGAAAGGGCTCTCGAGTGGCGGAGCGCCTAGTATAACAGCTGCAACGTCGGTAAGATCGGCGATCACGTCCAGTCGGCTGCGCTAGTATTGAGAGTCGCCATCGGACTGCAAATCGGCGCCCAACCGGACTCACTCGTCGATTGGCGGTCGCCCGAGGTGTGAGTACGAGGTTGGCGCAAGCCGCCCAGATTTTTCGCGCAAGGCAGCGGTATCAGGGCGGAGCCAATGAAAGAAGATCGAGTCGAAATCAAATGAAGACGATATTCTTAAATCTAAAGTAGCTAAGCGTTACCCCGGTCTTCATCGAAGCGCCCTTAAGGCGTGGAATGATTCCCACGGCATCACAATTGGAAATGAACTTGCCCTTGGACAAAGTCACCATCACAACGCGAAAAAGTATCCTTGCCCAGTGGCAGGCGAATGAGGTCGCGCGTCGGATTAAGGCGGTTGCGCCAGGTATCAGAGTCGAACTTTTGGGTCTCTCAACGGAAGGTGATCGACGCCAAGATGTTGCGCTCAACACGTTGGGAGGCAAGGGCGTTTTTGTAAAGGAGCTCGAGACTGTGCTCTTGTCGAATGAGGCGGATATCGCGGTTCATTCAATGAAGGATGTACCGACGGTGCTGCCTCGCGGCCTTGAAATCGTCGCGATGATCCCACGCGCGAATCCCCTCGATGCGTTGGTTTCCAATCATTTCGAATCTCTTGAGGCCTTACCAACTGACGCGAAGATAGGCACTTCGAGTCTGCGGCGTGCGGTGCAGTTGCGCCGGTCTTTCCCGGGGTTTCGATGTGAGCCGCTTCGAGGCAATGTCGATACCCGCCTTGCTCGATTAGATCGAGGGGATTTTGACGCCATTATTCTTGCTTGCGCAGGTCTTGATCGTCTGGCGCTGGGTCATCGGATTCGACAGCGAATTCCCGAGGAGATCTGCCTGCCCAGCGCGGGACAGGGCGCAGTGGGCATTGAAATGAAGACCGATCGAGACGATCTGCGCGCACTACTTGGTCAACTGAACGATCCCGAAACCTCACAAGCAGTGAATGCAGAGCGTGCGATCATTTCGATCTTGGGTGCGACTTGCAATCAACCCGTCGCGGTTCACTGTGCTTCGACCGAGGGTAATCAGCTTGTGCTCAGGGGTTTTGTCAGCGATGTGACTGGACGTCATTGTGTAAGCGCGCGTGCCGAAGGTCCTCGAGCTTCGATTGACGATTTAGTGCAGGAGGTCGGGCAATCGCTTCTCGCAGATGGCGCACTTGAACTGCTAGCCGAGTGAGCTAGATGCCGATGCGCTGGCTGCTAACGCGACCTCATCCTCTGAATGCACCCCTGGCTCGCGCGCTGAGACTTGCAGGGGATGCGTGTTGGGAGCACCCGCTACTCGGGATTGAGGCGCTTCCGGCTGACGCTCAACAATTGCTTATTCAAACATCCACCACCTGGGATCGGGTGATTTTCACGAGCCAAGCTTCGGTAGACTATTCCCTCGAACTGCTCAAAACAGTACAGCGTCTGGATCCGCAGCCCTCCTATTACGCGGTAGGACAAGCAACCGCCGACCGACTCGCGCTCGAGGGTTTAACTGCACGCACGGGTCAAGACAATGGATCCGAATCGCTCTTGGAAGCCATGCAGCCACTGCCCGGCGAGCAGCATATTTTGCTGATCACAGGGCAGGGGGGCCGGCGCTTAATCGATGACGTGTTGCAGCGAGATGGGCACCACCTTACTCGGTGTGAGGTATATCGGCGGCAGAGCTTAGTGGATAGGCATTTGGATCGATTTGTCCAGGAACATTCGATCGATACGGTTTTGATCACGTCAGCCCAGGCCTTGAACGCCTTGACGCAGTCGCTCGATCACGCGTCGCGTGAGCGCCTGCAATTGGTCGTGATGTCTAAACGAATTGCAGATATCGCAAGCGAGT
This sequence comes from uncultured Pseudomonadales bacterium, assembly GCA_964481245.1. Classification (GTDB taxonomy): domain Bacteria; phylum Pseudomonadota; class Gammaproteobacteria; order Pseudomonadales; family Azotimanducaceae; genus UBA9926. The sequence continues at coordinate 4,975 of CAYZUV010000067.1, read as the reverse complement.
TTGATTATGCCCGAGTGGTGATATCGAAAGAGCTTCGTGCTGAGGCGCTCCGATTGGCGATAGAATGAAGAGACGCAGGGTTGAGACGGACGGTCTATGACGGACACCGAAAATCAAACGGGACGAGAGACGGCGGTTTCGACATCAGGTATCGGAGCGCCGCTGGTCGCTCCAGTCGCGCGAGCGTCTTTGTTGATGCGTTTACTCGTGAGTCTGATTGTCCTGTCAGTCGTTGGTCTTGGCTTTGGCGGCGTGTGGCTCTGGCAACGCCAGTGGCAGGCTTCCAATCAATTCGAGCAGCTAGGCCAACGCTTGGATGCCCTCACCGCGCTGAAAGACCAGATCCGTGATCTTGAATCACGACAGCAAAAAACTGACGCCGACCTCAGAGAGCAAGCGGCGTCGCTCACTACCCTGGAGGCCACGGCTGCGCCCCTGATCGCGCGCCAGGTTCGTCTTTCGTCGACAGCGCTGGTCACTGAGCTGAACTATTTGTTACGGACCGCGTCGCTTGCGCTCACGCTCTCGGGGGATGTGGTGCTCGCGGATCAGCTGCTAAGAGAGGCAGCTAACCTTGTCGGGAGAGAAAATCTACCTGGACTGAATGCGTTGAAAGAAGCGTTGATTGAAGATCGTGCTCGATTGATGAGTTTTAAGGGTTTGGATGTTGCGGCAACCTATTTGTCTTTAGCTTCTTTGGCGCACTGGATGACAGAGCAGTCCACGACGACTGCGGCCATGTCAGCGAGCTTGAAAGGCCGAACTGAGAACAAGGACGCCAACAACCAAGTATCCTCACCCTCGAATGACTCTTGGCAAGGGTTGGCGGACAGGGCTCTGGAACGGTTGGTTAGTCTCGTTGATTTTAGAAAGAATCAGCCGCCGATTCGGTTGGGCCCATCAGCGAGTGATGCAGCGTTGTTGCTCCAAAACCAATTGTTGTTACTAAAAACCGCGCAACTGGCGTTGTTGGAGAAAAATCAAGCGGTGTTCGATGTCAGCATGGCTCAATTTGAGGCAGACACTGAACGGTTTTATGCCCTGGTTCAGGGCGACCCCATGATCTTAACCATGAAAAGCCTACGAGCGCTTGAGATAGACGTCGAGCCGCCTATGATCGATGCGACCCTTAGCGCCTTTGAGCGGTTTCGGGCTAAGTTGGAGGAAGACGCCCGGTGAAATGGTGGTTGGTAGGCTTGATCGTGGTCATCGCGGTTGTGGTCGGCACCGGAGTCAGTCGTGATCCAGGGTATTTATTCATTGCCTACGGTGAGTACCAACTTGAAACCAGCGTGTGGGTTGCGCTGCTCCTCGTGTTGGTTTCTATTGTTGGCGTTCGCCTTAGTCAGTCGCTCTTCAAGTCGCTGTTCGGTATTGGTTCGCGCTGGGAGCAATGGCGTCAGGATAGGGCTAAAGCCAAAAGCCAGCGGTTTGTCCAAAGGGCATGGTCCCTAGATCAGGTTGGCGAAGTTGATCGAGCCACTACTTTTTTGAAACCCCTCGTCTCTGATAAAGATTGGGGATCATGGGCTACCTTGATGCTGGCGAAATACGAGGGTCAAGCAGGCCTCCAATCGCCCTCGGAGGTCACTGCGCTGGAAGAAGCAGCCACTTGGCTCGCAATGAATCATGAGGCGTCTGAAGGTCAATTTGAGAAAGCCTATGACTTGAGCCAAACCCTACCCAAAAATCCTATAACGGCGGCGAAGGCGGTGGACATTGCACTCGCGTGCAATGATGTCTCAGTTGTGCGAAAAGCGCTGCGAGTTTTGACGCAGTTCGAGTCGTTGCCCACCGATGAACAACTGACGTTGATCATTGCACGGGCCGGGTCTGCGGTCTCAGATGAATTGCGCCGTGATTGGCTCTTGTTACTTACGCGTCTTCCCAGAGATCAAGATGGTCGCTTATTTACCGCTCTGTCTGGGTTCTCTGACCTAAGCCTCGGAGAAGAAACGGCTCGTGCGCTGGCCAAGCGTTGGCCTAATGGACCCCTCTTTTTAGTTTACGGGCTGCTTGCGGCTCAGCATCCGGAGCAATTTGATAGGCCCCTCAAGAAATTAAGGAGCAAAGCAAGTAACGAAGACGCGTTACGTCTCCTAGACGCTGCACGGATGGAGGCGCTAGATCCAGAAGCTAGCTTGCAAGCTTACTTGGATCTGGCATCGCGAGTAGAAAGTCGACTGTTAAGGCATCGGACGCTGGTGTTGGCTTCTCAGTCAGGCCAGGGGCAAATCGCCGCTCGAATGCTCGAGTCGCTGGTATAAGGTTTTAACGCCTTGGCGCGTAGTCGAACACGTCAGCGTGAACATGAGCCTCTAACACGCCCACAGTGACCAGACGATCAAGTGTTCCGTAGACCATGGGAGGGCTGCCTGATATGAAGATCTCAGCATCCTTGAGCGCCTCGCATTCATCAATCACAGCATCAACGACGAGCCCCTTTCGGCCCGCCCAGTGATCATGAGGCTCACTGATCACGGGGTAATAGCGAACGTTGGAATGCTTCAGTGCAAGCGCCTCGAAATAATCGGAAAGGTAGAGCTCTTCAGGTGTGAGGGTCCCCCAAAAAATACACAAGGGCTGGGGCTCAGACCGCCGGATAACCCAATCACAGATACTTTTCATCTGTGTGATGCCCGTCGCCGCAGCGATCAGAACGAGGGGTTTATCAGGTGTTTTTGAAATAAAACAGGCGCCTTCAGGATAGATGATATCAATCGAATTCGGGCGTTGATTCAGATAGTTTTCAACCAGAGCAGAATCGCTCGAACCAGGCGTCGGTTTGATATGAAGCTCGAGAGTCTCACCGCCGGGCGCATTCGCAATTGAGAACGGGAATCGACGTTCACCAATGACGAGCTGTAAGTACTGCCCAGCGTAAAAATCAGTTGCCAAACTGGGCTTGCTTAGCACCAGACGACGTACGCCCGCATCGAAAAAATCGTGCTCGACGACGCGACAGGACCAGGTTTCCGCCATCCTGAAAACCGCGGCTAGCTTCGTTTCATAGAAGCAAAGAATTCCTCATTGGTTTTGGTCTTCTTCATTTTGCCGAGCAAGAACTCAATTGCTGCAAGATCATCCATTTCGTGAAGGATCTTTCTGAGAATCCAAACCTTTTGCAGCTCCTCTTCAGACATGAGCAGATCCTCGCGACGAGTACCCGAACGCCGAATATTGATCGCTGGGTACACCCTTTTTTCAGCGATCTTGCGCTCGAGATGCAGCTCCATGTTGCCAGTGCCCTTGAATTCCTCGTAGATCACTTCATCCATCTTGGAACCGGTATCGATCAAACAGGTCGCAATGATCGTGAGGCTGCCACCCTCCTCTATATTTCGCGCTGCACCAAAGAATCGCTTGGGTCGCTCCAGTGCGTGGGCATCAACGCCGCCCGTGAGTACCTTGCCTGATGCTGGAATCACCGTGTTGTAGGCTCTCGCCAATCTGGTGATGGAGTCCAGCAAGATCACCACATCGGTTTTGTGCTCGACGAGACGCTTGGCCTTCTCAATCACCATTTCGCTTACTTGAACGTGCCTCGATGGTGGCTCATCGAAAGTGGATGCAACCACCTCGCCACGGACACTGCGTTGCATCTCGGTGACTTCTTCTGGGCGCTCATCAATCAGCAGCACAATCAGATGGGTTTCCGGATTGTTGCGCATAATAGATTGGGCGATGTTCTGTAGGATGAGGGTTTTACCCGCCTTCGGAGGTGAAACGATTAAGCCTCGTTGGCCCTTACCAATCGGTGCGGAGAGATCAATGATGCGCGCAGTGAGATCCTCGGTGCTGCCATTTCCGCCCTCTAAAGTCAGCGGCTGGTCGGGGAACAGTGGGGTCAGGTTTTCGAAGAGGATTTTGTTCTTGGACTCTGAAGGATCCGCAAAATTAATCTGATCAACTTTGAGCAGCGCAAAGTATCGCTCGCTGTCTTTTGGCGGGCGGATCTTGCCGGAAATCGAGTCACCGGTGCGTAAATTGAAACGACGTATTTGACTGGGTGAAACATAAATGTCATCTGGTCCAGCAAGGTAAGAGGAGTCAGGTGAGCGCAGGAATCCAAAACCGTCTTGTAGGATCTCAAGCGTGCCGTCGCCGTAGATGTCTTCACCGCTCTTGGCGTGCTTTCGCAGGACGCTCGCAATGATTTCTTGCTTGCGTGAACGTCCGAGGTTCTCAAGCCCCATCTCTTGGGCAATGGTGAGGAGTTCTGGAATCGGCTTGTTTTTTAAGTCAGTCAAATTCATAGGATGATCTTTAAAAGATAGATTGATCGGAAGCGCAACGACGCCGTCGCGTTGATGAGTTTAGTGCGGGGATGATCAATAATTCACGCGGGTTGTGGCCGGTGCAGCGCGGCTACAGGCGGAAAATGCAAGGTTCGGGGTTAAAAGTCAACTCTTTTTTTTAGTGGCTGACTCGCGCTCCGACGCGTCTTGAGAGCAGGCGTTGAACGGACCGCGAGCCAGAGGGATCGGTTTAGATGTTGCTGTCGAGAAAGGCGGTGAGTTGCGACTTCGAGAGAGCGCCCACTTTTGTGGCTTCGACATTGCCATTTTTAAATAACATTAAGGTCGGGATGCCACGGATACCATATTTAGGTGGCGTTTCTCCATTGGCATCGATATCGAGCTTGCACACTTTCATCCGACCATCGTATTCAGCAGCGATTTCCTCGAGGACTGGTGCAATTACTTTGCAGGGCCCACACCATTCAGCCCAGTAATCAACCAGAACGGGTAGATCGGAATTAAGCACATCGCTCTCAAAGCTATCGTCTGTGACGTGACCAATATCTGCCATAAGATGACTCCAAATGTGGGATAAAAGGAATGGGCGCTAGTTTAGGCGCAATGCCGGAAAGGAACAATCGCAAACGGCCGGGATTAGCCATTTTTTAACTCAATGGCGGCGCGCTTTGCGAAGTAAGTGAGAATCCCGTCCGCGCCCGCCCGCTTCATGCCTG
>CAYZUV010000066.1:0-11168 GCA_964481245.1 uncultured Pseudomonadales bacterium | reverse complement strand
GCAGTAAATCCGCACCATCAGAGACGCTCACCGTGACCTCATTCACATTGCTGTCCCCAGAAATCACCACGCTTCGCCCTTTATATTCAATGCGGTAGCCCAGCGCAGGGCTGATCGGTGGATGCTCAGCCTGGTAAGGCGTGATCTTAAGATCACCATCTTGGTAAGCGATGCCAGGCGCGACAGTCACTGCCGCCAAGATACCAAGAGCCGGTGGCAACATCGCCTCGCCGTGATGCTCGGCGCGATGCGCACGATCAAACTGATAAGTGGTATTCAAGCCCTCAACCAAGGTCTCAACGCCCTCTCCCCCCAGAACACGCAGCGGCACCGCTCTGCCTTGAACCCACGACGCGAGGTTAGCTTCATAGATCTCTGCAATGTGGTCGGAATGGAAGTGCGTGAGGAATACGCCCTTTAATCTTCGCATCGGCAAGTTGCCATCCGATAGGGTGCGATTCGCACCAGCGCCCAGATCAAACAAATAGAAGTGTTCAGGCGTGATAACCGCAAGACACGCCTGGGCTTGATCCGTTCGACCAAGGGGGGATGCGCTGCCACAGACGTACACCCGCAAGGCATCTTCAGTTGCTGGTGCGCCCGATCCTGAGGCTATCGCAGTGACAAATCGCGTCAAAACCGCCTCCTGCACTTGCTCACTTTTGAGAGCAAGATTGCCCGCAAGTACTAGGGCTGCCAGCACCGCAACCAAGATGACGATTTTTTTCATAGTGAATGTCCTCAACTTTTTAATCGTGAGTTACACCAGCCTTCTGCTCATGCCGGACACCAAGCCGTTACTCTGACCCATATCAATCCTTAAGAAGCAGACCCACTGAGCCGCTGTTTGCCTATGCCGGTGACTCTGCCGCGCCTACCCACCTTCACATCGGTCGCGACGCATTCAACCACGCTTCCGCCAGGCTTGTGCAACCGCCTCTTCAACGAGTGCTCCAGCATCTTCTTGCAGACCCAACCGATAGGTTCTGGAAGCGCCATTGATAAACGCATTTGCTTTCGCAAGACGACCCAGCGTTTCAACTAAAGCAAGAGAAGCGGTGACGAAGCCAACTCTAGACAGAGAATTTTTAATGATTATCATTACTATATCAAGACGAGTTTCCGGGCAAATGGTTGAGCAAAAACACCGAAGCGCGCAACACACCCCTCGAAGTCGCTAGTGCAACCACAGCAATTTTTTTATAGTGCGGTCATGAATCAAAGCACAGACGCCAGACGATCCCGGGGTGAAGCCACAAGAACTGCGCTCATGGACGCGGCTGAGAGCCTCATCGCAGAGCACGACAGTTATGCAGTGCCCTTTCGAGAAATCGTTAAGCGGGCGGGCCAAAAAAATGAATCTGCGCTGCACTACCACTTCGGTGGTCTGCAGGGACTGATCCAGGCCATCAGCGAGCGGCGCTTTGAAGAAGTTCGCCGAACTCGTGGTGAGATGTTAGAGGCCTTGCTTGAGAAGAACCCCCAACCTACCTTGCGGGAATTGTGTTCACTCCTGGTCATGCCTGATTTCCAGTTGGCGAAGGCTTCAAAGTCTCGCCGGCAATTCATTGCCACTTTCTCCGACCAGGTAGCGAAGACGCCATTTAACGCCCTCACGATCGCAGGTCAGTTTGGCGGGGGTGGCCCTAGTGGACGACAGCTCGGGCATTTAATCCGGACGTCTTTGTCTCACCTTGATGAAGAGACTTATCGGCAACGTATGGATTTTGCCATCCGGATGGCCTCTACCATGATGGGTCATCACGCAAGGCAAAGAAATGCATTTCGGGGCAAGGCGGCGCTAACGTTTGTCCATCATTTGATCGATGCGGTCGAGGGTATGCTGCAACAAAGTCCCTCCGCAGAGACGCGAGCGTTACGAACAGGTGGCCGCGACCTCAGGCCGACAGAAAATACAAAAGCACCTAAAGCAAGCGTCAAGGTGCCGAAGACCAAGGCTAGGCGCTCGGGGAGTTCAAACTCGACACAAGAGAAAAAACCACGCCAATCGAGCCAGAAACGTTAATCATGCACGCAGGACAATGCACCTGATGATCCGCGGCCTCGATCATTGCTTTCTCAGGAAGCCGACCCCGCGATATGCGCAGGAGGCCAAGGCTTACCCATCGGTTTTGAAAAGGGGGAATCGTTATGCGATATCTTAATCACGGGCTCCTTCTGTTGCCCACACTCATCTGTTTGGTGATGGCTTTTCGCTGGATTATAGAGCCAGCGACAGTCGCGCCGGAGTTCGGGTTCGATTTGGGTTCCGGTTTAGGACGAAGCTCTCAGATTGCTGATTTAGCCAGCTTTTTCTTCACTGCTGCGCTCTGCTCCATCTTTGCGCTCATAACCAAGAATCGCTTGTTTCTTGTGCCCGTTTTGATGCTCTTTTCTATCGCCGCTATAGCGCGGACTCTGGCTTGGCTTGTCCACGATGCCAGCTTTGCAAGCCAACAGATAGCGATTGAAATAATTTTCACACTATTGGTCGCCATCGCCTTTCGAAGACTCGGCTCTGCAGCCTAAATGAGCCCCACCCGAGTCGTCATCTCTGCTCCGCCATCTCTCAGGCAGGCAGGCAGGGTCAAACAATGTTTCATCCCAGTGATTTTGACCCTGGCATTGTGTGCAAGCATTCAAGCGACTGGCCAAGAAGAGACACGCCCCCCATCGCCCCCCAACATTGTCTTTATCTTGGCGGACGACTTGGGCTTTTCAGACCTTAACGCCTACGGCAGCGAAATCCAGACACCCGTCTTGGATCATCTTGCGCGCGAGGGCCTGCGATTTTCGAATTTTCACACAGCAGCGAACTGCGCACCCTCTCGGGCCATGATGCTGACCGGGGTGTCTAACGAGCTTGCAGGGGTCCCAAACATTCCTGAAATGGTGCCGCCCGAGCATCGAGCTGAGAGCCCGAAGCTGGGGACTTTGAACCATCAAGTTGCCACGGTCGCGAGTGTGTTGAACGCCGCTGGCTACCACACCTATATGACCGGTAAGTGGCATCTAGGCAGCGCCCCGGAGCAACGTCCTTTTAGGCGAGGATTCGAACAGACCGTGGCACTGATGGAATCCGGCGCCGACAACTGGGAGCATAAGTCGTATCTACCCATTTACGATGACGCAACCTGGACTGAAAAAGGGGAAATCACACGGCGACCGAATGGGGTTTACTCGTCGACCTATCTGGTTGATCGAATGATCGAGTTCATCGATGGGAATTTGAGTGATGGTGACCCTTTTTTCGCCTACCTGCCATTTCAGGCCGTTCACATTCCAGTGCAAGCGCCTGAAGCCTACACCGATGCATATCGCGAGACCTATAAGGATGGTTGGCACGCGATTCGAGAAGCTCGCCATCGGCGCGCAATCTCGCTGGGATTAATTCCAGAGGGCACGAGCGTTCGCGACATGCCCACAACCGAACAATGGTCAAGCCTCACCCTTGAAGCTAGAGCGTACGAAGCCGCTCGCATGGCGGTTTACGCGGGCATGGTGACTGCCATGGATGCAGAAATTGGCCGACTGCTTAAATTTCTCAGTGCGCGAGGCGTGCTGAGCAATACCATTTTGATCTTCACCTCCGATAATGGCGCCGAGGGGAGCGGCAACCCCCGTCAGAACGCCGCACTCAACCGATTTTTCATGAAGCGCGCCGGCTATCGAGTCGATCAAGCTGGCCTGGGCACGCAGGGCAGCTTCAATGCCATCAGTCCGAGCTTTGCCAGCGCCGCCGTGAGCCCACTATCTGAATATAAATTTTATTCTGGCGAGGGCGGCATGCGAGTGCCGTTGATTATTTCGGGCGGTGACATCCCTGCTTCCGGCAAAATCACCCCGTCTTTCGCATGGGCGACTGACATCGCAGCGACCATTCTCGACATTGCCAAGGTGTCTCATCCCGGGGAGCGTTTCGGCGGACGCCCAATCTTGCCGATGACCGGGCGTAGCTTACTGCCCTTACTCAGCGACCCTGAGGCCAGGATTTACAGGGAAGACGACCCCATCGGTTACGACCTCGCAGGCAACAGTGCCCTCTTCAAAGGCGATTTCAAGCTCCAACGAAGCGATCCGCCGATGGGTGATGGTCGGTGGCGACTCTTCAATATCCGGCAAGACCCTGCAGAAACTCAGGACCTGGCCGAGGCGCAACCCGAGCGGATGGCGGAGCTAATTCGCGATTATGAGGCATTCACTTTGTCCCAAGGGGTACGACCCACACCGAATGGCTATCGTCGACAGCTTTCTATTCTCAGTTTTGGCCTAAAAAATCGACTCGGCGACACGTTGCTCGCGTGGCTACTGGTCGTGATCACCCTGACGCTTATCACAGCGATCTACGCGATCGCCCGGCGTCCACAGCAGCCTTAAATTCAGCGAGAGACAGGGCCCATGGCGCACGAGACTTACATCCTTTACGGTGCCTACGCCTCGTACTACACCGCCAAAGTGCGAAGCTACTTGCGCAAGAAAGGTATCCCTTTTCAAGAGCGATTGCCGAGCGATCCTTTATTTCGAAGTCTGGTGCGCCCAGCGTCGGGCAGCCACCGCATTCCTCAATTGCTTACACCCCAACAAGCGGTGATTCAGGACAGTGTCGCCATTGTCGATGCGCTCGAAGTTGAGTTTCCCAAACTGCCGGCGCTACCGAAAAGTCCTGCACAACGACTTTATGTTCACCTCATGGAGCTGCTGGGGAGCGAAGGACTGCTGGGCTTAGCCTGGCGTCATAGATGGCTGTTCGATGAGAATCTCACGTTTATCAAACGCGACTTTGGGCGCTCATTTGAGCCTCAAGGGGATGATCAGGCGCTCATGAAGTACGGCCAGTTGATTGCGGATCGAATGACCAGTTATGGATTGCCGCCCACGACCCCCGATGTTCAGGCTGAGCTCGATAGTCAATACGTATCGCTCATCAGTCTCTTCGAAAACCATCTGATGACCCACCCCTATCTACTCGGAGGTCACCCGTCCCAGGCGGATTACTCGGTGATGGGTGCACTGCACGCGCACATGGGGCGGGACCCCGCAGGTTTACGCCAACTCCAAATGCATGGACCCAGAACCTTCCGATGGGTCGAACATATGCTGACACCCGACGTTCAATCGCCGGAATTCTTTGATCGGCCTATCGTCTACCCCGACCGTGATGAGATCCCAGAGTCCGCCATGGCAATCCTCAACTGGATCGCGGCAACCTTTGGTGAACCTTTGGTTCTGAATCTTCATGCCTACGCAGTAGCCTGCAAGGAAGGGTCAATTCAGCAGAGTGCCTGCATCGATGAGGCGCACGATCAACCCTTGCTTGCACCACAGGACATTGTCGTTCAAGGCATCCAGCACACACATCGGGCACAAGTCTATGCCGTCTGGCTGTCACAGCGATTCCAGCGGCACATGACTGCCTTAAGCACTAAAGACAGGACGCGTCTTAAGGATCGCTTCAACCACCCTGCAGTGGCGGCACTGTTATCAGCGCCCATCGGACACCCCTTAGTGCGGCGTGATCAGCGGTTTTTTACAGAGGAAATCAGTCTTTGATCACCGGAAAGCTGGCACTGTGAGTGGTCTCGATGTTGAGCTGCCCCTCGAGACCTGCTTCACGGTGCGCTGCAAGCGGCGCAAATTCCTCTGACGTGCTCATTGCCACCATCGCGGCCCGATTCGGGTATTCAGCCAGAGCGACTTCATCCCACAGGTCGTCCACCTCACCGATGGTTAGATGGGTGACGTCGCCAGCGAACAAAATGCGGCCACCAAACTTCGTGATAAATTCCGAGACTGCAGCCCCATAGATTTCATATGCCTCACGGCCAGTGAGATCTGTTTCGCGCCCATCTTTGTAAACGGCGCGCGCTCGAAACTTCAGCAAGTTCACCATCACAATCGGACCCTCAGGCCCTGGCTCAAACATCTTCTGCATCTGCTCAGGACTACTGGGGTAGAGTTGGTTAATTACTTTCACAGCATTCACCTCAAATTGACGGTCTTGGGACACAAGCGGCGTTCTAATTTCGCGCTTGTCGAACCGAATTATTTCATTCTAAGTGCTTTAACTAATGAATGTCATTAGTACTATTGACCGCCGAGCTACCTCAGTCAAAAACGAAGCGGTGAATAACTTTTATCTATCGAGCGTGCGGTCTTGATTCAAAAGACGACGAAGTAAAGCACCATGCCGGCCATCACCACCTGAAAAACAAAAGTCACGCGCAAGAACCACCTAGCAAGCGCCCCTGGCTTCAATGGCGATGGCAACGTCTTTTCGCCCAGATAAATGGCCATACCGCACTGCAACGGCAGCATCATCGCTCCAAAGCAAGCGGCAATCGTCACCATCAACACTGGCTGTTGAAAGCCGAGGTAAAAGATGAAGCCGACAAAAGGCACAAGCAGACCATAAACACGAATAATTTTTTTCCGAATGTCGATTCGCTCCCGGTCGAGGAATCCGAGCTCCATCAAATAATCTGGAATGTAACGAGCGCCCGCGGCGACACCCGAAACCGAACTCGAGAACAAGATACAAAACGCGCCCAACGCAAATAACCAGAAAGCGCCAGGCCCAATGGTCTCGGTGAACATCTGACTTAACACCGAGATGGTCTCGGTTCCTGAAGGGACTTGGCCCAGGGGATGCAAGATGCCCGCACCCAAACAATAAAAAGGTAGCGTTGCCATGGTGATTAAAAGTAGCGTCAAACCCACATCGAGTTGCAATACCTTCAGCCAACCTTGAGCACGCGCCACGTAGTCGCTTGATGCCGAGATCGGACCCACTCGCGCGGGATATCCCTTTTCAACACACCAATAGGTATAGGCCGAAATTTCTGCGGAGTTCACGCCGGTATACCCGTAAACCGCAAGCGCGAGCACAGCAAACGTAGGATCAAAATCGAATTGCATTCCCGAGAGTAGATCTGATGCGGTGACTGCTCGCTCAGTGGACTGCATCAAACCTAAGCAGATCAACGTAGTCAGCGTGAAAATGAACACCATGGGAATTAACACTTGTTCCAGGCGTCGATAGCGCCCAGTACTCAGCAAGAGTGCGATCAAGAGCGCCAGCCCCGCCACCACTTGAAGACTTGAGAGTTCGGGGAAAACGAGCACGATCGCGAGTGCAGCGCCGCCCATCAAACCACCAAGCCCTGTCAGCCCAGGGATGAAGGCAAGCAACCCCACCACCACAGGCCAAGCCACCGGGCCCTTCGGCCCTGGCAGCCGACCAGGAATGCGGTTAAGTGCTCTGATATAGGTATCACCGCTCACCACAATGTATCGGGTCAGTTCTGCTTGGACGATGGACTTACTCCAGCAGGACATTAACACCCACCAAAGCATGCCAAATCCGACCGCAGCCCCCAAACTGGCGGTCAAAATGATCTCGCCCGATCCCACAATGCTGGCCGAGACAATTAATCCCGGGCCAAGATGACGCAGACGCCCAGACCAAGCGCGGGGTGCCGGTATTTCAGCCCCACGCGGGTGAGTGTACTCGTCTCTGAAGGCGTTAGTCTCGGTGATATGCGCACCCCTCTCACTTAGCATCCGCAGGGCCTGCTGCCAGAGCAGCAGCGCGGATTGCTCCAGTATTCAAAATACCTCGCGCAAGAACAAGCCGTACTCAGCGCAATTCAGCTAGACGGCCATGGCCTGACCTCGATCACCCATTTGCTCAACGTAGGCATTGGCTTGATTTTCGCCGAGCGGATGCCTAGCGCAGAGGAGGCCTTGTGAGCGACCTTCCAAGCCTGGCTTTCACAAATCTGACTCAGGCGATTTTTGAAGCCCGGTTCGCTCACAGGCTAAGACGGCACGCCTTGCTTATCTGGGGCCGCTGACTGAGAATCCTTACACGCACCTTGAGAACCGAGATGAACACGCACAACATCGTGATCAGCGGCGTTGGTCTTTGGACCCCTCCCTATCAGGTCACCAACGAAGAGCTGGTTGAGAGCTATAACGCTTTTGCAGATCTCTACAATGAAGCGAACCATGCAGCCATCGAAGCCGGAGAGCTCGCGGCAAAACCCCACTCCTCGGCTGAATTCATCGAAAAGGCGTCGGGCATTAAGTCACGTTACGTTTACATCAAGGACGGCATTCTCGACCCGAAACGAATGACGCCGCAGATCCCGCTCAGAGCGGAAAGCGATTTGTCCGATCAAGCCGAGATTTCGATCGCTGCTGCGAAGAAGGCGCTGGCCGCAGCCAACAAAACGCCCGACGAGATCGACGCCGTGATCGTCTCATGCGCCTACACCCAACGGTACTACCCAGCGATCGCGATTGAAGTGCAGAATGCCTTGGGTATTCACGGCTTCGGCTTCGACATGTTGGTCGCCTGCTCTGCGGCCACCTTCGCGCTTCAGCGCGCTTACGAAATGGTTGCAGCTGGCACCGCCCGCGCGGTTCTCACTATCAACCCTGAGCTAACCTCACCTCAGAATAATTTCCGTGACCGAGACAGTCATTTCATCTTCGGCGATGTGGCAACAGCGACCGTGATAGAGCGAGAGGAAACCAGCTCAAGCAATCATCGCTACAAGATCTTGAATACCCAAGCGGAAACCATCTTTTCGAATAACATTCGGTCAAACATTGGCTACATGGTCAACGCCAACGATGACGACCCTTACCGCGAGTACAACTACTTCCATCAAGAAGGTCGCAAAGTATTTAAAGAAGTGTGTCCCATGGCAGCAGCACACATCGAGGCGAGCGTCACCGCTGCTGGTTTGTCCATCGCCGATGTTAAGCGTTGGTGGCTGCACCAAGCGAACATCAACATGAATGACCTGATCGCCCGACGTCTACTCGGGCGAGACCCCGCACCGGGCGAAGCACCGATTGTGCTCGATCAATACGCCAACACGGCATCCGCAGGCTCGCTGATCGCATTCAATTTAAACCACGAGGATTTAGAAGCCGGCGACTTGGGCGTGATTTGCTCATTTGGAGCCGGCTACTCCATTGGCAGCCTCGTTCTACGCAAACTTTGAGCCGCGGGCCAACCGAGGCGATAACCTGCCGCCATCTGTGATTGTTCAATCGGTCGTTTTGATGACCGTGTTCAAATCAACCATTGCTCTCTCGACCCACTATCCAAGGTTGATTCTGTGCTTTATCCGATAGGTGGGCCAACCTGATAGATCATTTGAATCGCTTTTGCTAAGCCGCACGAGGCGACTCATACTTGATATCCCAAGTGCGGGTAGCCGCTCGTTTCGCTGACCCGCCAATTGAATCATGACGTGCGTCTTCACTTGACTAGAAAGACGAAGAAACGCCTTGGTCTTGGCCTTTGCCTAGTCCGATACCTCGATAAAAATTGGATTGGCATAAAACCAAAGATCCGACCAAGGATCTTCCCCTATGGGGTCTGGTGTCGGTTCTAGTTCCTCAGTATTGGTGCCTCGCAAGCGAAGATACGCGTTGCCCGACGCTTCGATCGTGGTTCTGATCAGGCGCTGGTCGCCTTCGCGCTCAAACGCTTGCCATTCAAAGCGCTCAATCACTTGGGTTGTGGGGTTCTGCGCGAGATCAAGATTCTCCTGCTTACCCATCACTTTCCCCGAAATTAAATCAACGCGACTCAGTTTCGGATACGCACCTGACGCATTGGGCTCATTAGACTCAGTCAGCTTGACTGTCAGCGTGAGAGACGTACCTCTCGTTGTCTTTAACGTCCCACCGATCGATGCCGTTGAGACACCGTCTGTCAAGGACACATCCAGGGCTGAGAGCAAACCACCCGTCGCAACGAACATCCGCCCTGATCTGAGTGCTTCGAGGATCGCGCTGTGATTCTTTTCTGCGTAGACATAGGTCTTTGAGTATTCACCTGGCCAAAAATCGATACCGCCCTCAGAGTAGTGAATGTGCGAGTCCGAATTCGCGGTAATCCACCAGCGGCGACCCTCGCCAAGCATGGCATCCCAAAACCCGCCGACCTTCGCCGTCATTTGATCGAAGCCACCCATTGTGGGAAAGCCGCGACCATAGGCACCCCGCGCATACACCCACGCCGGATACTGCCCCCGATCATCGGTTTGGCGAAGCTCCGCAGCCTGATGCCCTGGCGCACCCTCCATACCCACAGCAATCGTCGGCGCCGCATCATTCCATCGCCTCAGCTCTGCTGGCGAGGTCAAGCCGAAAACGCCCGCTTCTTTCGCGCTGCGGCTTGGGTGGTGCGCGATGATCACCGGCGGCGGGTGTATTGATTGTGCGAAGGTCAAAGCATCGAGCATCTTCGCCTCTTCATTGCGTGCGCCATCCACCGGCCAGGCTTCTTTCGCATCAAATCGATGCTCATAAGCTGCCACGTTTTCCGCTTCGCGCTCGGTCTTGGGCATGATGATCGATGAGTGGTCGGCACCGGGCGTGTTCAGCTCGAGTCCAAGAAACTGAATCACCTCCGGCACGGCCGCTCGAGAGGCCTCGAGCGATGGGTAAGTCATCTCCAAGCTCAGCTTGCTGTGATTCGGCCCACCATGATCTGTGGCCACCATCCAATCCAAGCCAAATGTTCGCGCCATCACAGCATTCCTCTCGATGGAGTACTTTGCATCGCCTCCAATGACCGGTTTTGGCGGCTCACTATCATCCCAACCCACGCTGTTTTCGCTATGAATGTGATGGTCCCCCGCTAGCCATGTTGGCGCTGCCGTAGTCTGCACAGCCAGCAAGCTAAGTATCGCGGCCCAGATCAGCCTACGCTTAACATCAGGTCTTGTTTCACACATCACACGCGTGTCTCGCATTGGCCTCTCAAAGGTTGCCATTCTCTGTGTTCCTCATATTCGATCTCTTTTTGGGCAATACTTATGCCCGTTGCTCAAGCGCCTTCGGCTTGGCTCTCGCACCTTCGGTTTAACTCTGGCGCTTTGGCTTGCGCAGGGTGAGATTCGACCTTCAGCTGAAAGCTCAAGTTGTGCCTTACTCGGTCAACGAAATCGGCCGACCCTCGAGCGCATCAAATGATCTCTCGATCTCTGGTGAGTTCGCAATGCTCGGTCCTTTGTCTCGGCAGGATTCACCAACGAAAACCAGCGTCAACACACCATCAGCCCCTATGGTTCCGACTGAGAACGCCCTTTTTATATCGCCACCGTGTAAAAGCGAGATAAAGATCCTCTGAATTTTTCTGCATT